>JBEANX010000364.1:0-2540 GCA_041165245.1 Pseudomonadota bacterium | reverse complement strand
TGCTTGCAACACCTGCAACTTCATATCACCAAGCCACCTCGTCAAATGGGCGCAAGCCGACAGGGCCAAGGCCGCCAATTTCGGAGACTGTTCGATGATGCCAAGGATGACCCGACTTCTGACCGCCAGCGTGATGGCCGTTGCCGCCCTCACCATGAGCGGCTGCGCGTTGCTTCAATCGGGCGCTTCAGGCGTGACATTGAACATCCTGGAAGAAGGCTTCACGCCTCCCTCCCTGAAGCTGGGTGACCCAGACATGGTCTGCCAATTCGCCACCGTGAACGGCCCCCTGGTCGGCGGCGCGCGCGCCTTTCACGGTGATCCATCGCTGATGGAGGCGATGCTGTACACCACCTCGTCGTTTTGCTCGGAATCGCAAGCCATCACCGAAGAGCTTCGCTACATGCGTGCCGTGCGTGACAAGCGCTCTGACGAGGCGCAAGACGCCCGCATCGCCCAAAAGCGCCTGCTTGCCACCACGGCCGAACGCCAGTACATCGCCTTCCAGCGCATGAAGACCAAGCTGGAGCAAAAGTACTTCTTCAAATACGGCAAGACCTGCCCCCGCTTCAAGCGCGACTTTGACGAACTGGCCTACCTGGCTGGCACCATGTCCGGGCTGTTGGCCATCACCAACGACTTCCAAGCGCAACAGGCCATTGGTGTGCCCACCGACATCGCCCCGCTGAGTGATTTCGCCATGACCTGCCTGGACAATGAAAAATGGTGGGGCGTGCCTGAGGCTGCTCGCGCCACCGTCTGGAGTCTGCTGCCTGGCGGGACAGAAGGCAAGGATGTGAAGGGTACCTTTGAGAACTCCATGAAGATCGCAGAATCCAAGGGCGTTCGCTTGGCCCACGTCTTCCAGACCGTGGCCGCCACCTCCGGTGACGACCAAGCCACCGTTCGCGCCACCATCAAGCGCTTCTCTGCCATTGAAAACTTCCAGCCCAACGAGAAGTACCGCATCTTTGATGCGATGGCCAAACAGCAGATGCAAAACATCTCTGACCGCATGTGGACCCAAAACACCGGTTCGCGCACGCCCTTCAATGGCTTGGGCAAGTTCTGGGACGACAAGGCCAAGAACGACATCAACGCCGACGACTTCCTGAAGTGATCACCCCGTACAAACCCTTCCCATGCTTGCGTGGGAAGGGTTTTTTTTCGGGAACCTTGGGAAAGATATAGTTACGAATTCAATGCACTTGATGTAATTCGTCATCGCTGGACATCCGCCAAGCGTTGAAACAAGTGCAAGGGGCCTTCGTCCCTCCGGCAACAAGGAGACTCGATGAAACTGACCAAAACACTGACCGCCCTGGGCTCTGCGGCCCTCCTGGCAAGCGCTTCCCTGTCTGCACAAGCTGCAGGCCAGAAGTTCTGTGTGTACGACCTGCTGGGCGCCTCTGGCGACCTGTTCAACATGGCCAAGGACTATGTCGTGGCCATGCAGAAGAACGGCGTCACCATCGACCTGAAGGCCTACAACAACGAAGGCGTGGCCACGGAAGATTTCCGTGCAGGCCAATGCGACGCCATGGTGGCCACGGCCTTCCGCACGCGCCAGTTCAACTCGGTCGCGGGTTCGATCGATACTCTGGGCGCCACGACCATCGTGCGCGACGGCAAGATCGACATGGCGGGCAGCTACGAGGTCGTTCGCAAGCTGATCCAGACCTATTCGTCGGCCTCACCTCAAGTGAGCAAGCTGATGGTCGAAGGCAACTACGAGGTCGGTGGCATCGTGCCCATTGGCGCTGCGTACCCCATCGTCAACGATCGCAAGATCAACACGGTGGAAGCCCTGGCCGGCAAGAAGATTGCCTCGTTCGACTACGACAAGGCGCAGGCCGTGATGATCCAGCGCATTGGCGCTCAGCCCATCTCGGCAGACATCACGAACTTCTCGACCAAGTTCAACAACGGCTCGGTCGACATGATCGCGGCGCCCAGCCTGGCCTACAAGCCCCTGGAGCTGTACAAGGGCATTGGCACCAAGGGCGCCATCTCCCGCTTCCCGATCATGATCCTGACCTACCAAGTCATCCTGAACAAGACCAAGTTCCCCGATGGCTATGGCGACAAGTCGCGTGAGTACTGGATGACGCAGTTCGACCGCGCCATGCAGTTGATCAAACAGTCCGATGCCAGCGTGCCTGCGGCGACCTGGATGGACCTGAGCCCCGAAAACTCCTACAAGTACACGCTCATGCTGCGTGAGTCTCGCATCGACATCGCTCAAAAGGGGTTGTACGACAAGCGCGGTCTGAAGGTGATCAAGAAGATCCGATGCAACGTGAACCCCGCCGACCCTGAATGCTCAACCAAGTCCGAAGAAGAGTGGAAGTGATCCACGCTTGAGCGACTGAGCTGCCAGGAAAGGGGGGCATCACCCCCCTTTCTTTTTTGTGAGCCCCGCCTGAAGTTCCGGCATGGGGCCTTTGTGAGACAGAGATGCAAAACCCCACCGCCCCGAAGTTCATGGGCCGAACCTTGCTGGAATGGTTTTCCAGCTTGCCCGTGTTTGCCTTGTTGCT
>JBEANX010000363.1:0-7149 GCA_041165245.1 Pseudomonadota bacterium | reverse complement strand
AAACGCCTTCGCCGAGGCCTTTGCCAAGGGCGACCGGGCCCAGGCAGCGTCCGCGCAGACCAAGGTTTCAGAAGCGAAGGCTCAGCTTGCTTTGGTGGAGCAGCAATTGCAGCGCCTGCGCATCGTGGCGCCCTTCGATGGCGTGGTCATCCAGGGCGATTTGCGCCAGCAACTGGGCGCGCCTGTCAAACGTGGCGAGACTTTGTTGACCCTGGCGCCCGGCCTGGATTGGCGCGTGGTGCTGGAGGTGGACGAATCGGATGTGGGCGAGCTGCAGTCAGGCCAGGTGGCTGGCTTGCGCCTGGCTGCCATCCCAGGGCAGGTGATCTCCCTTGTGCTGGATCGGGTGACGCCCGTGGCCAAGCCCACGGCCGATGGGGTGCGCTACGAGGTGGAGGCCACGCCGACAGGTGCCGGTGCAGGCTTGGCGGGCTTGCGGCCAGGGCTGCAAGGTGTGGGGCAGGTTCAATTGCCCTCGCGGCCCTTGCTGACGCGATGGCTGGACAGGGCCTGGCGCTGGGTGCGCCTGACGACCTGGACCTGGTTCTGAACGCGAGCGCCGCATGCAGGAAGCCTTGCTGTCGCCCTACTGGTACCGCATCTCGGCGTTGCACCCGAGGTTGCGCCCCCATGTGTCGGTGCGCATGCAGACCACGCGCGGCCAAGCTTGGTATGTGCTCTATAACCAGGCTACAGGGCGACACCACCGGGTGAACGCCCACGCCTACCAGTTGGTGGGGCGCTTGGATGGGCGGCACAGCGTCGACGAGGTCTGGCAAGTGTTGCTCGATCAACAAGGCGACGAGGCGCCTTCTCAGCAAGACGTGATCCGCATCCTGGGGCAGATGACCGACGCTGGTTTGATCCAGGCCGAGGTGACGCCCGATGTGCGCCAGATGATCGAGCAGGGCGGCGAGCGCCAGCGTCAGGAGCGGCGTGCCAGGCTCAATCCTTTGTCTTTCCGCATGGGCCTTTTCAACCCATCGATGTGGCTGGAGCGGCTGATGCCCTTGAGCCGTGCGATGTGGTCCACCCCTGTGCAGTGCCTGTGGCTCTTGTTGGTGCTCGGTGCGGGCTGGGCCATGGTGGCTCACTTTCGCGAGGTGTCGGCTTACGCACATGTGAACTTCATGTCGCCTGGCTACCTGGCTGCCGCCTGGCTGATCTACCCGCTCATGAAAGGTCTGCACGAGCTGGGCCATGCCTTGACCTTGCGACGCCATGGCTGTGAGGTGCCCGAGGTCGGGGTGAACTTTTTTCTCTTCATGCCCATGCCCTTTGTGGACGCATCGGCGGCCAACCGGCTCACCAATGCCTGGCAGCGGGCCCGCATCAGCATTGCAGGCATCGGCGTGGAGCTCGCTTTGGCGGCGCTGGCCGCCTTGCTGTGGGTGGTGGTGGAAGACGGCTTGATCAGGCAGGGCGCCTTTGTGGTGATGAGCCTGGGTGGTTTGTCGACCCTGCTGTTCAATGGCAACCCGCTGATGAAGCTCGATGGCTACTACGTGCTCAGCGATGTGCTTGATTTGAGCAACCTGTCAGGGCGCAGCGCCCGTTTGTGGTCGCGCGCCTGGCAGCACGTTCTGCTCAAATTGTTTCGCTTGCCTGCCGCTGAGGATGAAGCTGGCCTGAGCGGTGCCGACTGGCTCGAGCGCGCGGCCCTTTGGACGTATGCGCCTTTGGCGTGGGTCTACCGGGTGGGCGTGAGCTGGCTGATCGTCAGCTGGGCCGCTGACAAAGCCAGCTTGCTGGGTGGCGCGGTGGCCTTGGGTTCGGCTTGGGCCTTGGTGGTCAAACCCGTGGCGGGTGTCGTCACTTCAGTGACGAGTTTGCCCAGCTATGTGGCCGTGCGCGGGCGCGCAACGCTTTTGGGGGCCACCGTCATGTTGGGATTCCTGGGCGGCTTGTTTTTGGTGCCCATCCCGTCGTCGATGGTGGTGGAGGGCGTGGTGTGGTTGCCAGAGCACGCGCAACTGCGGGCCCCGGTGGATGGCCAGGTGCAGACCCTGTGGGCGCATGGAGAGCAGACGGTGCAAAAAGGCCAGGCGCTCATCACCCTTGATTCACCCTTGTTGAAAATGCAGCGCGAAGTGCTCGTGGCCAAGGTGGAGCGCGCTGAGGCCGAGGCCAATGCCAGCCTCTCGGCAGATGCCCTCAAATCAAGCAATGCCCAGGCTGACCTGTTGCGCGACCGCCAGGCCCTGGCCCAACTGGACGCAGACATCCAGTCTCACGTGGTGCGTGCGCCCAACGACGGTCGCTTTGTGCTCTCACGAGGTGCTGATCTGGAAGGGCGAGAAGTCAGCCGCGGTGACTTGCTGGCCTATGTGCTGGGCAGTGGCCCAGCCGTGGTGAGGGCGGTGGTGCCTCAGCCCGACATCGATGCCATCCGCCAGCGCCTGCAGGACGTGGTGGTCATGCTCGACGAAGCGCCCACCGTGCTGCACGAAGCTCGGTTTTTGCGCGAGGTGCCTGCCTCTGCCCTGCGCCTGCCCGACCCAGCCATGGGCGACCACATGGGCGGGCGCGTGCCCACCGACCCGCGTGACCACGATGGCCTCAAGCCCTTGGAGCCTGTGTATGTGATCGACGTGGCCCTGGCTCAGCCCTTGCCCCGCACCGGCGGCCTGGCCCGCGTGCGTCTGAGCCTGGCGCCGCAGACCCTGGCCGACAAGGTGGGCCTGCGCTTGCGCCAACTCTTCCTCAAGCATTTCTCGGATCTGCGGCCATGAGGCAAGGCTTGCCTGCCGACCCCGGTGTGGCAGCGCTGGGGGTGGGCCTTGTGCCACCTCAGCCCCATGCCCCTGCTTGGTCCCAGGCGGTGCGCGGTGGGCAGGCCTTGCCCCGCCCTGGCCCCGTGCACGGGCCATATCCCATTCGGCCCATGCCGCACAGCCCCAGCCGTTTGTGGTGGGCCTGGTGCGAGCAACAGTGGCGCAGTGCCGGAATGCCGCGGGGCAAAGACAAGCAGGCTTTTACTCGCTTGGTGCAAACGCAAGTGCAAGCCTGGTCGAACAAGCCGCAGGCAGACTTTGCGGCAGACCTCACCCACCTGCGCGCTCAGCTGGGCATGAGAGGGCTGGAGCGAGCGTTGGTCGCACAGGCGCTGGGGGCCGTGGGCGCTGTGGTCCACCAGCAGCTGGGCTGGCAGGTGCACGAAGTGCAGTGGCTGGGCGCCTGGTGGATGCTGGGCGGCCGGCTGATCGAAATGGCCACGGGCGAGGGCAAGTCCCTCACCGTGGTGCTGGCCAGCAGCGTGGCGGCATTGGCTCAGATGCCCGTGCACGTGATGACCGCCAACGATTACCTGGCCCGCCGCGATGCCCAGCAGTGGCAGCCCGTGTACGAGGCGCTGGGCCTGTCGGTGGGGTGGATCACAGCGGGCAGCACGCCAGAAGATCGCCGCCATGCCTACGCCCAGGACCTGGTGTACGTCACGGCCCGTGAGGTGGTGTTCGATCACCTGCGCGACCAGGCTGCCAGCGCGAATTCGACCGAGCCTGGTGCTACCTCGGGCACGGCCTCGGGCACGGTCATGCGAGGCTTGTGCATGGCCGTGATCGACGAGGCCGATGCCATCTTGATCGACGAGGCCTGCACGCCACTGGTACTGTCACAGGCTGTCCCTGCGGGCGATGAGCCCGTCAACCAGCGCCTCGCGCTTTTCATGACCCGTGCCTTGAAGCGCGGTGTGCATTTTGAATGGGCACCAGACCAGGCCTTGCGCCTCTTGCCCGAGGGGCGTGTGCACCTGGATGCAGCTTCACAAGGCAAGAGCGGGCCCTGGCGCATCCAGCGCTACCGGGAGGAGCAAGCCTTGCTGGCCTTGACCGCATTGCATGTCCTGCAGCGCGATGTGGACTACTTGGTGCGCGATGACGCGATTCACCTGATCGATGGACCCACGGGCCGGCTGGCCCAAGGGCGCGCGTGGTCGCGTGGCTTGCACCAGATGGTCTGCCTCAAAGAAGGTGTGAGCGTCACTTCGGAGACCCAAACCCTCAATCAGACCACCTACCAGACCTTCTTTCCGCGCTACCACCGCCTGTGCGGCTTGAGCGGCACTTTGTGGGAAGAGCGCTTCGAGCTCATGGCCACCTACGGGCTGCCCGTGGTGCGCATGCCTTTGCGTCAGCCCCGCCGTCTGCAAGACAAGGGCTTGCAGGTGCTGTCCACCGAGGCAGCGCAATGGCAGGCCACCGTGCAAGCGGCGCAGCGCGAATCTCAGGCGGGCCGCGCCGTGCTGGTGGGGGTGGGGTCGGTGGCTGAATCAGACGCCCTGTCTCGCCAGATGAAGGCTCACAGTCTTGCCCACCAGTTGCTCAATGCCCGGCACGACGAGGAGCAGGGCGATGCCGAGCGCGCGGTGATCGCACTGGCGGGGCAGGCAGGCGCCATCACCGTGGCCACCCACATGGCCGGGCGGGGCACCGACATTCATTTGAGCGAAGCGGTGCTGGCCGGCGGCGGCCTGCATGTCATCAACACGCACCTCAATGCGTCTGGCCGGGTGGACAGGCAACTCTCCGGCAGAGCAGCCCGCCAGGGGCAACCGGGCTCTTTCGAGTTCATCTTGCGAGAGGGCGATCACACCTTGGCGGTGTGGCAGCGTTGGCCCTGGGTGTGGCCCGTGGCCAGGGCCTGCTCTGGCTGGTGGCGGGGCAGCCCCTCTGTGGGTTTGCAGCGCCTTTGCCAGTGGGCTCAGGGCATGGCAGGGGGCCGTGCCTGCCATGAACGCTGGCAAATGCTCCAGGTGCAACAGGCCATGCGGCGGCAGTTGAAATGGACGGGGCGCGACGAATGGCTTTGAAAACCCCTGCCTATTTGCCGGATCGTGAGAGTTCTGTGCGGCGCAAGATGACACCGTCTTGTGGGGGTTGAGGATGCCAGCCAAGCCATTGCGGCACTTTGTCTCAAGTGAGCATCGCGCATGCCGAAAACCCACCAAGGAATCACCGATGTTGAGCCACCCGGGCCCCTCCACGAAGGGCTTGAGCGGCTTGCCAGGAGCCAATTTGTGAATGCAAGGTCGTGGACGCCGTGGATGGTCGCTCTGGCTGCTGTGCTGCCAGGTGGGGCCCTGCGCGCCGAGGTGATGGGCTGCTTGATCGAGCCCGATCGCGTCGCCGACGTCGGCAGCCAGTCGGTGGGTGTGATCGAACGCCTCATGGTCGAGCGTGGCGACACAGTCGCTGCAGGCCAACTGGTGGCGCGCTTGGCTGCGCAGGTCGAACGGGCCTCGCTGTCCGTGGCTGAGGCCCGCTCACAAGCCGATGCAGAGGTCAAGCAGGCCGAAGCGGCTTACTTGTTGGCCGGCCGAAAGCTGGAACGCACCAAAGATTTGCTCAAACGGGATTTTGTGTCTGATCAAGCGCTCGACCAAGCCGAGGCCGAGGCCCGCATGGCCGAGCACCGCGTCGGCCAAGCCCGGGAGGCCCAGCGCGTGGCGGCACGCGAGATGCGTTTGTCCAACGCGCAACTGGGGCAGCGTGATGTGCGCAGCCCGTTCGAGGGCGTGGTGGTCGAGCGCTATCGCACCGAGGGCGAACGCATCGAACGTGAGCCCTTGGTGCGCGTGGCCCGCCTTGACCCACTGCGTGTGGAGGCCATCGTGCCGGCCAGCCAGTTTGGCGCCATCGCCGTGGGCCAGAGCGCCAAGGTGCGTACCGACCTGCCCAACTTTGCCGTGCTTCAAGCCAAGGTGGTGTTGGTGGACAAGGTCATCGACCCGGGCTCCAACAGTTTTCGCATCCGTTTGAGCCTGCCCAACCCTGATCACCGCATCCCCTCTGGTTTGCGTTGCAAGCTGGACCTGGGGGGCGCTGACGCCAAGGCCGCGCCTGATGCGGCGAGCCCCTCGGGCACGCCTTTGACGCCCGCAGCCCCGGCGATCAAGCCTGCAGTGGCTCGGCCTGTGCCTTCCGCGCCGCAGCCACAGCTGCCTGTGCCCAACCTCAGCCAGCCACCTACACTGCCATCGGCCCGCATGGTGCATGACCACAAGGCCCCAGAGCGCATGTTGGTCAAGCAATTCATCACCTCGGTCGAACCGCACCTCAGCCTGAGCCGCTCCATGCAGCGCCTGCCCGCGCTGCCTCAAGAGCCCCGACGCGACAGTGCCTGGGCTCGCATCGATTTCTCACGCATGGTTTTGTCCCTGCGCTGAGCCCTCGAGCACCTGAGCCCCGAGCACTGAACTCATCTTGTCAGCCATGACACCCCGCGAACTCTGGCGCCAGTGGACCCTGAGCCCCACTGCGCGGATCAGCTTTGGCCTGGTCTCGCTGCTGGTGGGCTTGCTCATGTTGCTGGACCTGGTTTTCAAGCTGCTGCCTGATCAGCGCACCATGACGCAAAGCTTGCGTGAGCAGGTGTCGGTGAACCTGGCACTGCAAGTCAAGCGCATGCTGACCGAGCCCGAGTTGTTGCCTCGCATCTCGCCCATGCTGACCGACTTGGTGGACTATTCCAAGGACGTCCGCTCGGTGGGCATTCGCAAGATGGATGGCACCTTGGTGCTGGCCACCAAGGCCCACACAGAGGTGTGGAAACCGCCTTCGCTGGGCATGTCCACCCTGACCGATGTGGTGGTGCCTCTCAACACCGATGGCGGTCAGTGGGGCCAGCTGGAAGTGGCTTTTGTCTCACCCTGGCCGACCAGCCTGCTTGGTGTTCTCAAGCAGCCCACGGTGCAGTTGGTGATCATCATCAGCCTTTCGGCCTTTGTCTCTTACTACCTCTACTTGCGCCGTGTGCTGCAGCACCTGGACCCGTCCAAAGCCGTGCCCGAGCGCGTTCGCGTGGCTTTTGACACCTTGACAGAAGGCCTGCTGGTGCTGGACATCGAGGGCCGCGTCTTGCTGGTCAATTCAGCGTTTCGAGGCTTTCATCCGCAAGCGGGTGAGGCTTTGCTGGGGCGATCCATCGACCAGATGTCGTGGTTGATCGAGGGCCTGCAAACCTCGCCAGACGAGTTGCCTTGGCGGCGCGCCCTGAGCACCACCGAGCCCATCTTGGGCGTTGAGTTGTCGCTCAAACAATCCGACGGTGAAGTGCGCCGCGTGCTGCTCAACAGCGCGGCCATTCGCGATGCCGCGGGCAATGCCCGAGGTTGTTTGATCACGCTCGACGACGTCACGGCCCTGGACC
>JBEANX010000362.1:0-3044 GCA_041165245.1 Pseudomonadota bacterium | reverse complement strand
CATGGTGCCCACGGCGCCCACGCACCCCACCCATGCGGCCTTGGCTGCTGACCCCGTGGGCAAGAACGCCCAGTTGGGCACCCACACCAACTTCGTCAACCTCCTTGGTTTGGCGGCTTTGGCTGTGCCCGCCTGCATCCTTGATGCAGGCTTGCCTTTTGGCGTGACCTTCATCGCGCCGGGTGGCAGTGACGCCGCCCTGGCCGACCTGGGCGCCTGCTGGCAAGACATGCTGGCCGCCACGGGCGAGCACGTGCTGGGCCATGGCCTGGGTGAGCCCACTGACTTGGACCTGAGCTGGCCCAGCGGCCCTCACACCTCGCCACAGGCCGAGCCCACGCTGGCCCTGGCCGTGGTGGGCGCCCACCTGCAGGGCATGCCCCTGCACAGCCAGTTGGTGGAGCGCAAGGCCCGTTTGATCGAAGCCACCCACACCGCGCCGCGCTACCAGTTCTACGCCTTGCCGGGCACGGTGCCGCCCAAGCCTGGCCTGGCCCGGCTGGCAGCAGACGCCCCACCCGAAGATGGCCACGCCATTGAGTTGGAGGTCTATGCCGTGCCCCTCTCGCAAGTGGGCTCCTTCCTCGCTTTGATCCCGTCGCCCTTGGGCCTGGGCTCGGTCGAACTCAAAGACGGGCGTTGGGTCAAGGGCTTCATCTGCGAGCCCTCGGGCTTGGTCGGGGCGGACGACATCAGCCACTTTGGCGGCTGGCGTGCTTACATGGCGCACCGACAGGCCCAAGCTGCTCAGGCAGCTGGCACGTCACAGGCATCCTGAGCGACCGGCGCCATCTGTCATGCCCGAGCTATTGAAGACACACCAACCATGATTCACCCCAGAGAGATCAACCACCACGACGTGGTCAGCGAAGTCACCCGGCTTTTTCTGGATTACGAGTCGGCCCTGATGAACAACGACATCGAGGCCCTCAACCAGTACTTCTGGCAGCACGACGCCGTGACCCGCTACGGCATTGCCGACAAGCAATTGGGCCACGCTGCCTTGGTCGCCTACCGCAAGAAGGTGCCTGCGCCCGATTTCACCCGCACCTTGTACGATGTGCGCATCACCGCCTTTGGGCCCGACATGGCCGTGGCCATGTGCGAGTTCAAGCGCAGCGACACGCCCCTGCACGGCTTCCAGACCCAGACCTGGGCTCGCCTGCCCCAAGGCTGGAAGATCGTCTCGGCCCATGTGAGCATGGTGCCTTTCCCACCGTCAAGCCGTACCGACGAGCCCCGCCCCAAGCCATGAAGCGCTCGACATGAAGACCTTGCCCCCATTGCCCTCCGTCATCGGCATGCCTGCCAAGCTACCTGCCAAAGAGCCCTCCAACAGCGGCTCTCTGGCCGACAAGGCCTACACGCAGATCAAGCAAATGATCTTTGATTTCGCCTTGTTGCCGGGTGATCGTTTCTCGGAGAGCGACCTGGTCGACCGCCTGCAAGTGAGCCGCACCCCTTTGCGCCAGGCCTTGCAGCGCCTGCAGCGCGAAGGCTTTTTGATGGTGTTTCCCAAGAGCGGTTGGCAAGTCTCGCCGCTTGATTTTGAAGTCTTCGACCAGCTTTATGACTTTCGCTTGCTGCTCGAATGCCACGCCGTGACTCGCTTGTGCGAGATGGAGGAGCGCCCTGTGCTCAAGTCATTGGCCGAGACTTGGTTGGTGGACGAGAGCGAACGCCACCCGGTCTACGCCATGGTCGACAGGCTGGACGAGATCTTTCACAGCGCACTGGTGCATGCCGTGGGCAATGACGAGATGGTGCGCGTGCACGACGACATCACCGAGCGCATCCGCATCATCCGCCGGCTGGACTTCACCAAGGTGGCGCGCGTGAACGCCACGTATGACGAGCACGCTCGCATCATTCGCGCCATCACGCGCCGCCGCGTGGATGAGGCCGTGCGACTGCTGCGCGCCCACGTTGAGCAAAGCAAGCTGGAAGTGCGCCACATCACGCTGGACATGCTGCATCAAGCTCGCCTGAAAGGCGGCGCGCTTGACAAGTGAGGCCACACATCGGGCCCGTGATCACAAACGTGGCAGGTCGGCCAGCGCCACGCTCAATGCGCTGGTGCGCTTGACGCCGCGCATCTCGCCGCAGCGCGCCAGCATGGGCACGGCCTTGCCGGGGTTGAGCAGGCCTTTTGGATCGAATGCGGCTTTGAAGCTGAGCATTTGCTCGCGCTCTTCAGTGCTGAACTGCACGCACATGGCGTCGAGCTTTTCCACGCCCACGCCGTGCTCACCGGTGATGGTGCCGCCCAGTTCGACCGCCGTGCGCAAGATGTCGTTGCCAAAGGCCTCGGCGCGGTGCAACTGGTCAGCGTCGTTCGCGTCGAACAGGATCAAAGGGTGCAAGTTGCCGTCGCCCGCATGGAAGACGTTGTAGCAACGCAAGCCGTGCGTGCTTTGCATGGCATCGATGGCGTGCAAGATGGTGGCCAGTTGCTTGCGCGGGATGGAGGCGTCCATGCACAGGTAATCGGGGCTGACGCGGCCCGTGGCGGGGAAGGCGTTCTTGCGGCCACTCCAGAAGCGCAGGCGCTGGGCCTCGTCCTGGCTGATGTGCCAGCGGGTGGCGCCGGCCTGGGCCAGCACCTCGGTGAGGCGCTCGATCTCTTCGGCCACTTCCTCGGGCGTACCGTCGCTTTCGATCAGCAGGATGGCGGCGGCTTCCAGGTCGTAGCCGGCTTTGACGAAATCGTCGACCGTGCGCGTCATGGGCTGGTCCATCATCTCCAGCCCGGCAGGGATCAAGCCGGCGCCGATGATGGCGGCCACGGCATCGCCGGCCTTGGCCACGTCGTCAAAGCTGGCCAGCACGCAGCGCGCCACTTGCGGCTTGGGCAGCAGGCGCACCGTCACTTCGGTGACCACGCCCAGCAGGCCCTCGCTGCCGGTCATCAACCCCATCAGGTCGTAACCCTCGGCGTCGAGATGCTTGCCGCCCAGCCGCACCACCTCGCCGTTCATCAGCACAATCTCGAGGCCCAGCAGGTTGTTGGTCGTCAGCCCGTACTTGAGGCAATGCACGCCGCC
>JBEANX010000361.1:0-6544 GCA_041165245.1 Pseudomonadota bacterium | reverse complement strand
GCGATGAGCAGCAGCGCCGGACCCAGTATCAACAGGCCCAGCGAAGACATCAGCAGATCAAACAGGCGCTTGCTCATGTGCTCGTGCTTGCTATCAATCGGGCCATCAGGTTTTGCCAAAGGCCTTGCGCACCGCCGCGATGACGCGCTCGGCATCGGCATCTGTCATCTTGGTATACAGCGGCAAGGTCACCATGCGCTCGTACGCCTTCTGGCTTTGCGGGAACTGCTCAGGCTTGAGGTCATAGCGTTCCTTCCAGTAGGGGTGCAGGTGCAGCGGGATGTAGTGCACGCTCACGCCAATGCCATCGGCAAACAGGCTGTCGATGAGTTGGTCACGCGTGATGGTGGATTCATCAGACAGGCGCACGACATAAAGGTGCCAGGCGTGCAGGTCACCGGCGATGGTGGGGCGCGGCGGGAGCAGCAGGGGCAGGTCGGCCAGGGCTTCGTCAAAGCGCTTGGCGATCTGCTCGCGGCGCACCTGGAAGCCATCGATGCGCTTGAGCTGGTGCAGGCCCAGACTGGCAGCGATGTCGGTCAGGTTGTACTTGAAACCGGGCGCGACGATCTCGTAATACCAGCTGGGCACCTTGGCCGTGAAGCGGTCAAAGGCATCGCGGTTGATGCCATGCAAGCGCATGACCTTGGCCCGCGCCGCCAGGGCCGCATCGCGCGTGACCAGCATACCGCCCTCGCCCGTGGTCATGGTCTTGTTGGCGTAAAAGCTGAACACCACGGCATCGCTTTGGCCCAGGCCAATGAGCTGGCCCTGATAGGTGGTAGGCATGGCGTGGGCCGCGTCTTCCACCACCTTGAGGCCATGCTTTTGCGCGATGGCGTGGATGGCGTCCATGTCCACCGACAGGCCCGCGTAGTGCACAGGCATCAGGCACTTCGTGCGCGGCGTGATGGCCGCTTCAATGGCAGCTGGGTCGATGTTGAGCGTGGCTGGGTCGATGTCGACCAGTTTGACGTCAGCGCCCAGGTAGCGCGCCACTTCGGCTGTGGCTGTGAAGGTGTGCGTGGTGGTGATGACTTCATCGCCAGGGCCGATGCCGAGGGCTTCGAGCGCCAGGTGCAAGCCGGCGGTGGCCGAATTCACGGCGATGGCATGCAGGGCATCGTCACCCCTGCCACCGGTCAGGTAGGCCACAAAAGCCTGCTCGAACTGGCGTGCCTTGGGGCCCGTGGTGACCCAGCCCGAGCGCAGGGTGTCGACCACCTCGGCGATCTCTTCCTCGCCGATCTCAGGCAGGGCAAAGGGCAGGAACTTGGGTTCGGTCATGGGTGTCTCGAAAGGTGTGTTTGGGGCAGCGTCAGCGTCAAGGCTTGCGGGTTGCGCCACGGGTCAGGCGGCCAAAGGTGGGGTCGGGCTTGCCTTTGAAGAAGGCATCCACCCAGCCACGCACCGAGCCCAGGCCGTAGCCAAAGTGATAGGCCGCGATCACCCGCGGCAAATGGGGCAAGAGGTCCATGCCCTTCTCACGAGCGATCAGCCAGCTCACCGCAGCCACCGCCAGGCCATAGGTGGTGAACAGCATCGTCCCCAAGCCAGCGGCGATCAGCGAGCCCCATTCTGGCACCGTCAGCAAGGCATCGGCATCCAGCACGTCAGTCACATCGGCCATGCCCGCCCAGATGCTGAACAGCACATTGAGCAGCATCAGCCCCGCCAGCGCGGCCACAAACAAGCCTGGCACCAGGTGGCGAAGGGACGCGGCCTGGCCATGTTTGCGCATCACAAAAGGCTTCCAGTAGCCGTACTGGCGGTACTGCCGGAAGACATCACCCACGCTGGCACGCGGGTGGTAAGTCGAGATGATGCTGGATGACTGCCAGACCCGCCCACCGCCTTGGTGGATGCGCAGGTTGTGCTCATCGTCCTGGTTGCGCACGAGTTGTTCGTCAAAGCCGCCAAAGCGGCGGAAGGTCTCGCGCGGCCACGATCCCAGGTAGACGGTGTCGACCGCGCCGTTGTAGCGCAAGTCACGCGAAAGCGCACCACCGGCCACCCAGCGTGATTGAAAGGCTGCGGCAATGGCCCGTTGCACCACGGCTTGTGGGCCACGCTCACCTTCAGCGCGCCAGGGGCCGCCCACGTTGTCAGCGCCGGTTTCTTGCCAGGTGGCCAGGCACTGCGCGATGTAATCGCTGGCATAGATGGTGTGCACGTCCAGGCGCACGATGAACTCGCCATCGGCGCGCTCGATGCAACGGTTCAGACCACACGAGACGATGCGCCCGGGGTTGTCGATCATCACGAAGCGGGCATCGCTCTGGCACCAGCGGCTCAGGCGCTCACGCGTGCAGTCGTCGCTCATGCCATCGGCGATCAAGACCTGCAAAGACCAAGCTTGCGGCAGGCGCTGCGCAGCCACGCTGGCGCAAAAGGCCTCGATGTGGTCCACCTCATTGCGACACGGCACGATGACAGAGACCATGCTCATGCTTGGCGCCCCTTGGCCGGCGCCACCGGTGGCTGACCCTTGAGGTTGGGCGCGAGCACCTGGCCGTAGAGCTTCCACATGCGATCCATCTGGCCGCGGCGCGAGGCATCGCGTTCGATGCGTTCGCGGTTGTGCAGGCCCATGGCACGGGCTTGTTCAGGCAGGTCGTGCGCTTGCAGCAGGGCCTGGGTGATGGCGGAGGCATCTCTCACAGGGGTGATCCAGCCACCGCGGGTGTCGATCCACTGGCGGTTGGCCGGCAGATCAGAGGCAATGATGGGCAGGCCGCAAGCCATGGATTCCAGCACCGACACCGAGGTCGCGTCACTCGTCGGCACCGAGACCGACACGCGCGAGCGCTGGATGGCCTCGACCATGGCTTTGTCGCCCACTCGGCCATGGAACTGCACATGGGCTTGGAGCTTCAGGGCATCGACACGGGCTCGCAAAGCGGCATCCATGGGGCCACCACCCAGCAGGTGCAGGCGCGCATCCGAGTGCGGGCGCTGGGCCACCAACTGAGCAAACGCATCCAGGATGATGTCGATGTTGTAGTTGAGCTCCCAGCTGCGCAGGCTGACCACCTCGAAGCCAGATGCTGGCGTGCCGGGGCAGAAATGATCGGTGTCCGCACCCCACAAAATCTGCTGCACCGAGGCGGCGGGGTGGTAGGCAGCGATGGCCTCCAGCATGTCAAGCGAATCGGCCGTGATCAGGTCAGCGCGGCGCAGCGACCAACCCACCACGAGGCGCATGAGCAGGCTCTCTCGCGGCGTGACCAGGATGTCCGATCCCCAGGCAGTCAGCACCTTGGGCACCTTCAGACCGCAAGCGGCGGCCCACATCCCGTAAGACGTGACGTAGTGGCCGTGCACGAGGTCAGGCTTGAAGCGCTGCATCACTTCAGCCGCAACGCGGCGCACCTCGGGCAAGGCCGTGAACCAGCTGAGCTTGTCGCTGCCGGGCGCGAGGGTGATGACCTGCTGGGCCCCCGGCACCTCGCACGGGTTGCGCGTCACGACGATGGCCTGAGCCCCTCGCTCGGCCACCGCAGCCACCCAGCGGCGCGTGTGCACGCTGGCCGCATCGGCAAAAAACAAGATGCGCTGAGGGCTGCTCACACCCGCACGCACAGCGCTGCTCACGCACGCCCTCCGGCCACGCCCGAACGCGAGGCGCCATGGGCCAGGGCCTTGCGCAAGTTGTCGTGGCCTGCCCATTCGGCATAAACCGCGTGCAAGCCGGGGTTCTGAGCCAGCAAGGTGGCGTCCATGTCGCGGGTGTCACCCATGACCACGGCAGGCTGGCCCATCACACGGGGGCCCACGATGGCGAAATCAGGCACATCGCCCGAGACAAAGCTGAAGGCCTGCACGATGGCGCCTTTGCCGATGCGCGCGCCGGGCGCAATGATGCTGTGCGGCCCGATGAAGGTGTAGGCGCCCACCTGTGTGGAGCGGCGCACATAGCCCACGGGCTCTGGGTGGCCAAAGTAAGTGCGGCCCATGATGCGCACCGATCGGTGGCTGGAATGGCTGAGCACCGACACATAGTTGGTGATCTGCACGCCCTCTTCCACCACCAGCCCATTGGAGCCGTCGATGCGGTTGAAGTGGCCCACGAACACGTGGTCGCCCAGCAAGATGCCTTCGGGCTGCTCAAAGCAGGTGTGCGTGCTGACCCGGGTGTGCGGGCAGTAGCCGCCTTTGATGTTTTGCCAGCCGTACAAGATGCGCGGCCCGCTGAACGCCGACCAGAATCGGGCCAGGGAGCGGATCAGGGATTGGCGGATGGCGATCATGAAACAAAAAGGAGCAAAGGCACATTCAAGGCCGACATTGTCGCTGCAGCGGAGGTCGCCGCAGGCCCCTGTTCAGGCGGCCTTGTGTGAAGGAATGTCACCGCAGCCCAGCCGATAAAGACCACAAAGCGCGCCAACGCAAACCCGCATGGCGCAAAAACACCCCATAGGCTGCCACGATGGCCAGGATGTAACCCAAGCTGCTGGAGGCCGCAGCGCCCAAAGCCCCCCACTTCGGCACCAGCACGCACCCCAGGCCAAAGCTGATGCACAGCGACAAGCCCGCAATCGCGCCCGACAAATGCGGTTTGCCCAAATGGTTCGTGTAGAAGGCCGACAAGCTGGTGGCTGCCGCATAAGCGGCCACCCCGGGCAGCAAAGCCGCCAAAGGCTTGAGCGAAGCTTCATAGGCTGGGCCCATCAGCCAGGGCAGCCCCCACCAGGCCCCCACCAGCAGCACCGGCGCGGCCACCAAGGTGGACAGCACATTGATGCGCACAGCCTGCACCGTCATGTTGGAAGCAATCGCCCGATCAGGGTTACCGATTTTTGAGTACACCGACACCGTCACGGAGGACGACAGCAACCACAGCAATTCGGCCACGGTGACCGCCACCGAATAGGTGCCCACCTCGCCCAGGCCATGGAAGTGCTCGACCAGGAACAAGGACGAGCGATAGTTCAGCAGGCTGACCACATTGGTGATGCCGATCACGGCCACAAAGCGCCATTCCTGGTGCCATTTGGGCCGGGGCGAGAGCGCTTTGATGCCAGCGTCTTCACGCGCCTCGTCGCGCTGGCGTCCATCGTGCAGGGCGTAGATGGCCGTGCCCACCGCCACCAGCGATTTGCCCAGCACCCAGGCCGTGAGCACCATGACCACCATGGGCGTTTGGCGCACGGTATCAGCCAGCAACCACCACACCAGCGACAGGCCTGACAGCACCGAGGCTGGCGCCGCCACCTGGGCCAGGTTCAGGGGCCACATGCGGCCTTGACCCAACCACAGGCCCGTGGCCGTGGGCACCAGCAGCAAAAAGGGCGCAGCAAGGGCCAGCAGCCACAGTTGCGCATAAGGCATGGTCTTGGTCGACCACGAAATGGCCAGCAACACCAAGGAGGCCAGCAAACCCAGCCCCACGGATGCGCGCAAAACACTTCGCAACATGGGCAGGGCCATGCCCGGCTCACCCGCCTGCTGGCGCGAAACATGCCGTGCCAGCCACAGGCCAAGGCCAGTGAACAGCGTCAACAGGGCCGATTCCACCGCCACAAAGAGCGCAAACGCACCCTGCACCTTGGGGCCTTGGCGGGCCACCAGCACCGTGATCGACAGCCCCAGGCCCACGATCAGCAACTTGGCCACCAGATTGCCCAAGGCAGCCCTTGGGATCGACTGCCAGATGCGGTGAAACAGGGAGGTTTTGACGGGCAAAGACATGGACACGCTTGAATGAGTGCACATTGTCGCGCACGGTTTCATACAATCGAAGGTTCGGCCAGAGCGCAGACCCTTCTTGTCTGGCAGCTTTTGCGGCCCCTTCACCCCTTGAGTGCCCACATGACCACACCCGGAACGCCCACGACGCCCGAGACCCAAGCCCCTGAAGCACCGGTCGACACCAACAAACTGGTGGCCGAGCGCCGCGAGAAACTGGCCGCCATCCGCGCCCAGGGCGTGGCCTTCCCCAACGATTTCAAGCCCGCTGACCGCGCAGGCGCCCTGCACGCTGCACACGGCGGCACCGAACCCGAAGCCCTGGCCGCGCAAGGCATCAAAGCCAGCGTGGGCGGGCGCATGATGCTCAAGCGCGTCATGGGCAAGGCCTGCTTTGGCACTTTGCAAGACGCCACCGGCCGCATCCAGGTCTATGTGAAGCTGGACAACGTGGGGGCCGACAAGCTGGAAGCCTTCAAGCACTGGGACTTGGGCGACATCCTGGGCGCCGAAGGCACGCTGTTCAAGACCCGCACAGGCGAGCTCTCGATCGAAGTGACCAGCATCCGCCTGCTGACCAAGGCCCTGCGCCCCCTGCCCGACAAGTTCCACGGCATGACCGACCAGGAACAGAAGTACCGCCAGCGCTACGTGGACCTGATCGTCGACGAAGAATCGCGCGGCCGCTTCATTGCGCGCTCCAAGGGCATTGCCTCCATCCGCCAGTTCATGGTGGACCACGGCTTCCTGGAGGTCGAAACGCCCATGATGCACCCCATCCCTGGTGGTGCCAATGCCAAGCCTTTCACCACCCACCACAACGCGCTCGACCAAGAGATGTTCCTGCGCATCGCGC
>JBEANX010000360.1:0-2864 GCA_041165245.1 Pseudomonadota bacterium | reverse complement strand
GTGTGAAGGCACCAGCGCTTGCTTGTCATCAGCTGGGCCGCAGATCGGGGCACAATCGCAGTCCTTCGTTGGAGACCGCCCCATGCCCGTCAACCTGACCGCCCCGAACCCTCAAGACCTGCACCCCGTCCCTGGCGTCAAGCTGGGCATCACCATGGCGGGTGTTCGCAAGGCCAACCGCCGTGACCTGAGCGTCATCCTGCTTGACGAGGGCAGCGCGGTGGCCGGCGTCTTCACCAAGAACCGCTTTTGCGCCGCCCCCGTGCAGGTCTGCCGCGAGCACCTGGCCGCCAACAGCGACATCCGCGCCTTGCTGATCAACACCGGCAACGCCAACGCCGGCACCGGTGAAGACGGCCTGATCCGCGCCCGCCAAAGCTGCATCGCCCTGGCCCGCTACCTGAACCTGGCGCCCGAACAAGTGTTGCCGTTCTCGACCGGCGTGATCATGGAGACCTTGCCGGTTGACCGCATCCAGGCCGGCATGAGCGCCGCCATTGCCGACGCCAAACCCGACAACTGGGCCGTGGCCGCCGAAGGCATCATGACCACCGACACCCTGCCCAAGGCGGCCTCCAAGCAGATCCAGCTGGGCGGCGCCACCGTGACCATCACTGGCATCAGCAAGGGCGCCGGCATGATCAAGCCCAACATGGCCACCATGCTGGGCTTTTTGGCCACCGACGCGAAGATCAAGCCCGAGCTGCTGCAAGCCCTGGTGACCGAAGCGGCCGATGCCTCCTTCAACCGCATCACCATCGACGGCGACACCTCCACGAACGACTCCTTCGTGCTGATCTCGACCAACCAGGCCGGCAATGATGAGATCACCGACCTCTACAGCCTTGACGCCTTGACCCTGCGAGCCGCGATTGTGGAGGTGGCGCAAACGCTGGCCCAGGCCATCGTGCGTGACGGCGAAGGCGCCACCAAGTTCATCACCATCACCATCGAAGGTGGCCGTGACGAAGCCGAGTGCAAGCAAGCCGCTTATGCCATTGCACACTCGCCCCTGGTCAAGACCGCCTTCTTTGCCTCTGACCCCAACCTGGGCCGAATCCTGGCTGCCGTGGGTTATGCGGGCATTGATGACCTCGACCAAAGCCTGATCGAGCTGCACCTCGACGACGTGCACGTGGTCACCAAGGGTGGCCGCCGCCCCGAGTACCAGGAAGCCGAAGGCCAGCGCGTCATGAAGCAAAGCGAGATCACCATCCGCGTGGGCCTGGCCCGTGGCGAGGCCACCGCCACCGTGTGGACGTGTGATCTCTCGCACGATTACGTCACCATCAACGCCGACTACCGCAGCTGATGCTCGTTGGATGCATCGCTGATCTGCCCTGATTTCGGCAGACTTTCACGCCCGCCACGCCCACGTGTGGCGGGCGTCTTTCTTTGTGGCGCCGGCATGCTGACAATGCACGGGCACACCCAAGCCACACCATGCCGCCCCACAAGGTCTCTGAGCACTTCGCCACCGCCAACCCGCATGCCCTCTCGGTCATCCTGGAGGCCAGTGAGACGCGATCCATCATCGCGGCCTGTGACATTTTCGACATCCAGGGCATCAAGCTGTGGGCCAGGCACCGCCCTGTCTCACGCGACCTGCAACAGCGCCTGATGGACCGCGCCCTGAGCCAGCCCCTGGAGACTTGCCTGCTGGCCGAAGACGGCGTCAGCACCCGCACCCTGGCCCTGGCCCTGCGCGACCTCGTTCAAAACCCCGGCCCCTTGCAAGCGCTGCTCAAGCCGCAAGCCTCGGCCCTGCTGCAAGGCGTGATGGCCATCCGCCTGCACCCGGTGGTGCAACTGCTATTCAGCGCGGTCGAGACTTCACAAGCGCCGCGCTTTGCCCATGCCATTGAGGCCATGGCCATGGCTGGCGCTTTGATGGCCGCCCGAGAGGGCGACGCCAAACAAGTGGCCCAGGCCATGACGGTGGGCCTGCTGCACGATGTGGGCGAGATGTACATCGACCCGGCCCATGGCGAGGCCGAGATCGGCCAGACCGCCGATGTCGAAACCTACCGCCAGCTGCTGGTGCACCCGCACATCGGCCAGTTGCTGATCACGCAGCTCACCGACTACCCCAAGGACGTGGCTCGCGGCGTGGCCGAGCACCATGAGCGCATGGACGGCTCGGGCTTCCCCCACCGGCTGGAGGGCTCGCAGATGTCCACCCTGGGCAAGCTGCTGTCCACCGTGGAAGCGGCATTGGCCGCCCTGCGCCAGCCAGGCGCCAATTTGCAACATGCCAGCGTGGTGCTGCGCGCCGTGCCTGGCGAGTTCTGCGACCACTTGCTGGGCCCGCTCGCTGCCGCGGCACGCGCCGAGCCCGCCTTGCAGGCCCGCCGATCCCTGCCCGAACTGCAAGCCCACCTGGCGGCGTTTGATGCCACCTTGGACGACGCCCTGGCGCGCCTGGAAGACCTCCTGCGCCGCCACAACAACGCCTCGCTGCAAGAGGCGGGCGAACTGGCCCGCCACCTACTGACCAAGCTGCGCGGCGGCTGGAACGAGAGCGGCCTGTGGTGCCTGCAGGCCATCGGCAGCGAGCAAGCCGCCGAGGCCGAGGCCGTGCAAGCCGCCCTGGTGACCCGCCTGCATGCCATCGAGCGTGCCGCACGCCTGAGTGCGGGCCCCTTGCTGCCGCCAGATGAAGACGAGGCCCTGGGCGAGTGGTGCCAGCGCCTCGCTGAAAAAACCGCCTGAAGGCCTGAGCACGCGGGGCAGCCCTCAGCGGGGTGCCTCAGCCCTGGAGCACAGCGCGAAGCTCGGCCACGGAGGCCATCAGCTCATCGTCAATGGCCATGGCCTCTGCCTGGAGTTCGGCCCGGTCACGACCCTCAGCGGCAGCATGCTCG
>JBEANX010000359.1:0-2548 GCA_041165245.1 Pseudomonadota bacterium | reverse complement strand
ATCAAGGCCCTGGCCACGCAACTGGGCATCCACCTGCACCCGCTGCCACTCGATTCGCAAGGCCCCCTGGTGGACGCCTTTGAAGAGGCCTGCAAGGCCGTGGGCCCCAAGGCCCTGTACTGCAACCCCACCTTGCTCAACCCCACCACGCTCACGGTGAGCGAGGCACGCCGCGAAGCCCTGGCAGATGTGGCCTTGCGCTACAGCGTGCCCATCATCGAAGACGACGCCTATGCGGCCCTGCCCACCAAAGCGCCCACGGCCCTGGCCCGCTTGGCGCCTGAGCTCACTTATTACGTGACGGGCTTTGCCAAATGCCTGGGGGCTGGGCTGCGTGTGGCCCATGTGCACGCGCCCTCCCTGGCCGCCACCCAGCGGCTGGCCGGCGCCTTGCGCGCCTTGACCGTGATGGCGCCGCCTTTGACGGTGAGCCTGAGCACGCAATGGATCAACGACGGCACGGCCAGCGCCATGGTGCAGGCCATCCGGCGGGAGTGCCAACAGCGCCAGGCCCTGATGCAGCAACTGCTGGCGCCGGTGCTCAACCAGATCCCGGGCGGGCAGCGCCTGCAGACCCAGCCAGATGCTTTTCACGCCTGGTTGCACCTGCCCGACACCCTGAGCGCCAACGAAGCCGCCGCCTTTTGGCGCTCACGCGGCGTGGCGGCTGTGGCCAGCGCCGCCTTTTGCACCGACACCGCACCGCCCAAAGCCGTGCGCCTGTGCCTGGGCGGACCACTCAGCCTGGCGCGCTGCGAACAAAGCCTTCGCGTGGTGGCCGACACCCTGCTGCACCCACAGCAAGTGCATGCCAGCGTGATGTAGTGCGCAATCGATCACCCAAAGTGCATCGAGCAGATGCACAAAACACTCAACTTCAGGGCTCGCCCGGCCGAAAAGGTGACAGACATGAAAATCATCCAGTCGGGTCTCAGGCTTGCACCCCACTGGAACGAGAGACACCACGCGAGCCAATCGGTGGTCGCGCATGAATCTCAATCAACTCAAGCTGGGCGCACGCCTAGCCTTGGGGTTTTCAGTGATCCTGGTGCTGGTGATCATGATCTGCGCCATGGGCTGGACCAAGATGAGCCAGACGCTTCATGACATCGATCAGGTGCACACCAGCCAGGAGGTGGCCCGCCGAACAGAAGTCTGGCAAGGCCTGACGGCCCTGAATGTAAACCGCACCCTGGCCATCGCCAAGTCAGGTGGCCATGAGGACGTCAAGGCCCACTTTGCGCCCCTCATCAAGGCCACGTCGGCCCAGATCAGTGAGCTTCAAAAGGCCCTTGAAAACGAGGTCAGCGACGATGAAAATCGTCAGCGCTTCGCTGAGATCGCGGCCAAACGAAAGGCTTACGTCGACACCCGCGACCAGATCTTTCGCTTGCTGGAGATTGACGACCCCGGTGCCAAAGAAGCGCTGGAGAGCCGCTTGGTGCCACTGTCTGGCGAGTACCTCAAAGCCATTCAAGTTTTCCGTGATCATGAGCTGAGCGTGGCTCAGGCCTTGAGTGCCAAAGTCAGTGCCGATGTGAAGAGCGCCCAACTGGCGCTGGTGGCGCTCGGCCTGCTGTGCGTCGCCATCGGCTCTGCCTTCTCGTGGTTGGTGACACGCTCGGTAGTGCGCCCCCTTCAGCATGTGGTGAAGGTCACCCGCGCCATCGCGGCCGGCGACCTGTCAGGCCAGACCCGCATTGAGGGCAAGGACGAAGTGGCCGAGGTGCTGGGCTGTTTGCAGGACATGCGTCACTCGCTCAGCAACATCGTGCATGAGGTGCGCCAGACCACCGAGTCCATCGGCGTGGCCAGCTCCGAAGTGGCCGCAGGCAGCTTGGATCTGTCCGCCCGCACCGAGCAAGCCGCTTCCAACTTGCAGCAGACGGCTTCGTCCATGGAAGAGATCTCGACCACCGTCAGCCACACGGCCGATTCAGCCCGAGCGGCCCACCAGCTCACCGAAGCCGCACGCGATGCAGCGGCCAAGGGCGGCGATGTGGTGTCTCAAGTGGTCAGCACCATGGGCGAAATCAGCGATCGCTCCCGCCGCATCGTCGACATCATTGCCGTGATCGATGGCATCGCTTTCCAGACCAACATCCTGGCGCTCAATGCGGCCGTCGAGGCGGCGCGTGCCGGCGAACAAGGGCGCGGCTTTGCCGTGGTGGCCAGCGAGGTTCGCTCGCTCGCGCAGCG
Organism: Pseudomonadota bacterium; assembly: GCA_041165245.1. Lineage (GTDB taxonomy): Bacteria > Pseudomonadota > Gammaproteobacteria > Burkholderiales > Burkholderiaceae_C > Aquabacterium. Next base: position 349 of record JBEANX010000359.1, on the reverse strand, counting down.
CTCGGCCAATGCGGCCAAAGAGATCAAGAGCCTCATCACCGCCTCGAGTGAGAGCGTGGCACAAGGCACGCGCCTGGTGGGCGCTGCAGGTGATTCCATGGGCGAAATCGTGGCGTCCGTCCAGCGTGTCAATGACATCGTGGGCGACATCACCGAGGCCGCCCGAGAACAGTCCACAGGCATTGGGCATGTCAACGATGCCGTGGGCCAGCTCGACCAGATGACCCAGCAGAACGCTGCGCTGGTGGAGCAGTCGGCCGCAGCAGCCAGCAGCATGAAAGACCAGGCCCACCGCCTGGCGCAGGTGGTGGCGTCCTTCAAGCTGGACTCTGCCGTGGCCGTGCGCCGT
>JBEANX010000358.1:0-2635 GCA_041165245.1 Pseudomonadota bacterium | reverse complement strand
CCGAGGCCGTCATCACGGTCCCCGCCTACTTCAACGACGCCCAACGTCAAGCCACCAAGGACGCAGGCCGCATCGCCGGTCTGGAAGTCAAGCGCATCATCAACGAGCCCACCGCTGCTGCCCTGGCCTTTGGCCTGGACAAGCACGGCGCTGGCGACCGCAAGATCGCGGTGTATGACTTGGGTGGCGGCACGTTCGACGTCTCCATCATCGAAATCGCCGACGTGGACGGCGAAAAGCAGTTCGAAGTGCTGTCGACCAACGGCGACACCTTCCTGGGCGGCGAAGACTTCGACCAGCGCATCATCGACTTCATCATCACCGAGTTCAAGAAGGACCAGGGCGTTGACCTGTCCAAGGACGTGCTGGCCCTGCAGCGACTGAAGGAAGCTGCTGAAAAGGCCAAGATCGAGCTGTCGAGCAACTCGCAGACCGACATCAATCTGCCCTACATCACGGCAGATGCCTCCGGCCCCAAGCACCTGAACATCAAGCTGACCCGCGCCAAGCTGGAAAGCCTGGTTGAAGACCTGATCGAGCGCACCATCGCCCCTTGCCGCATGGCCATCAAGGACGCTGGCGTGGCTGTCGGCGACATCCAGGACATCATCCTGGTGGGCGGCATGAGCCGCATGCCCAAGGTGCAAGAGAAGGTCAAGGAATTCTTCGGCAAGGACCCCCGCAAGGACGTGAACCCCGATGAAGCCGTGGCCGTGGGCGCTGCCGTGCAAGGCCAGGTGCTGGCCGGTGACCGCACCGACGTGCTGCTGCTGGACGTGACCCCGCTGTCTCTGGGCATTGAAACCCTGGGCGGTGTCATGACCAAGATGATCACCAAGAACACGACCATCCCCACGAAGTTCGCACAGACCTTCTCGACAGCCGACGACAACCAGCCTGCCGTGACCATCAAGGTCTTCCAGGGTGAGCGCGAACTGGCTTCGGGCAACAAGATGCTGGGCGAGTTCAACCTTGAAGGCATCCCTCCTTCGCCACGTGGCGTGCCACAGATCGAGGTGTCTTTCGACATCGACGCCAACGGCATCCTGCACGTCGGCGCCAAGGACAAGGGCACCGGCAAGGAAAACAAGATCACCATCAAGGCCAACTCTGGCTTGTCGGAAGACGAGATCCAGAAGATGGTCAAGGACGCCGAGCTCAACGCCGCTGAAGACAAGAAGAACCTGGAAATCGTGCAAGCGAAGAACCAGGGCGACGGTCTGGTGCACAGCGTTCGCAAGTCGCTGACCGAGTACGGCGACAAGCTGGAAGCGGCTGAGAAGGAAAAGATCGAAGCGGCGATCAAGGACGTCGAGGAAGCCATCAAGGGCAGCGACAAGGACGACATCGAAGCCAAGACAAACGCCCTGATGACCGCCTCGCAAAAGTTGGGTGAGAAGATGTACGCCGACATGCAAGCTGCGCAAGGCGCTGCGGGTGCTGCTGCGGGTGCCGAAGGTGCCCACGCTGCGGGTGCCGAAGAGGCCAAGCCTGCCGATGACAATGTGGTGGACGCAGAGTTCAAGGAAGTCAAAAAGGACTGACCTTCACCCCTTAGGTGTCCGGCCAGGCACAGGTCGCGTGAGCTTCGGCTCATGCCCTGTGCCTTTGTCGGATCTGGACGCCCTGAAAGGCGAGCACGCAACAGCCGACGAGCATCATGGCAAAACGCGATTTTTATGAAGTCCTTGGCTTGGCCAAGGGCGTGACGGACGAAGAGATCAAGAAGGCCTACCGAAAGTTGGCCATGAAGTTCCACCCTGACCGCAACCAGGGGGACAAGGCCAAGGAAGCCGAAGAGAAGTTCAAGGAGGTCAAAGAGGCCTACGAGATGCTCTCTGACCCGAAAAAGAAGGCCGCCTACGACCAGTACGGCCATGCGGGTGTTGACCCGAACATGGGCCGTGGCGGCCCAGGCGCTGAAGGCTTTGGCGGCTTTGCCGAAGCCTTTGGGGACATCTTCGGCGACATCTTTGGCCAACAAGGCGGTGGCGGTGGCGCACGCCGTGGTGGCCCTCAGGTGTACCGTGGCAACGATTTGTCGTACGCCATGGAGATCAGCCTGGAAGAAGCGGCCAACGGCAAGGACACGCAGATCCGCATCCCCGCCTGGGAAGAGTGCGGTGTGTGCCACGGCAGTGGCGCCAAGGCCGGCACGCAACCCAAAACCTGCCCCACGTGCAATGGCGCAGGCACGGTGCACATGCGCCAGGGCTTTTTCAGCGTGCAGCAGACCTGCCCGCATTGCCAGGGCAGCGGCAAGATCATCCCCGAGCCTTGCACGGCGTGCAACGGCCAGGGCCGCGTCAAAAAGACCAAGACACTCGAAGTCAAGATCCCGGCAGGTATCAACGAAGGCATGCGCATTCGTTCGGCCGGCAATGGTGAGCCTGGCACCAATGGCGGCCCGGCCGGTGACTTGTACATCGAGATCCGCATCAAGCAGCACGACATCTTCGAACGTGATGGCGATGACCTGCACTGCTCGGTGCCCATCCCATTGACCAGCGCGGCTCTGGGTGGCTCGATCGAAGTGCCCACCCTGGGCGGCAAGGCTGAGATCGAGATCCCCGAAGGCACGCAGCACGGCAAGACCTTCCGCCTGCGTGGCAAGGGCATCAAGGGCATCCGCTCC
>JBEANX010000357.1:0-3663 GCA_041165245.1 Pseudomonadota bacterium | reverse complement strand
CAGGTCTTCAGGCGTGCCCACACCCATGAGGTAGCGTGGCTTGTTCGCGGGGAGCTGGTGGCTGATGTGGTTCATCACCCGCAGCATTTCGTCCTTGGGTTCGCCCACGCTCACGCCGCCCACGGCATAGCCGGGAAGGTTCATGTCGGCCAGCGCCGCCAGTGATTCTTCGCGCAGGTGCTCGAACATGCCCCCTTGCACGATGCCGAACAGGGCATTGGGGTTTTGAAGTTTGTCGAACTCGGCCTGGCAGCGTTTGGCCCAGCGCAAGCTGAGTTCCATCGAGGCACGGGCTTCTTTCTCGGTGGTGATGTGGCCCAGCGATTTGTCGCCCTTCCAGTAGGGCGTGCATTCGTCGAACTGCATGACGATGTCAGAGTTCAGGATGGTCTGGATCTGCATGCTGATCTCGGGCGTCAGGAACAGCTTGTCGCCGTTCACGGGCGATGCAAAGCGCACGCCTTCTTCGCTGATCTTGCGCATCTCGCCGAGCGACCACACCTGAAAGCCACCCGAGTCGGTCAGGATGGGCTTGTGCCAGTTCTCGAACTTGTGCAGGCCGCCAAACTGTTGCATCACGTCCAGGCCGGGGCGCATCCACAGGTGGAAGGTGTTGCCCAGGATGATCTGCGCGCCCATGTCGTGCAGCGACTGCGGCATCACACCCTTGACCGTGCCATAGGTGCCCACGGGCATGAAGATGGGGGTCTCGACCACGCCGTGGTTGAGGGTCAGGCGGCCGCGGCGGGCCTTGCCTTCGGTTTTGATCAGGTCAAAGTTCAGCATGTCGGTGCTCGATGATGGCGCAAGGGCGGCTGCAAGGGCCGCTCACGCTTTGGGTGAGGGTGTAAAGAATGGGGTCTGGCCCGGTGGCATCAGGGCCAGCAGGCGCTCTTGCAGGCGCTCGCTGCGAAAGGGCTTGGACAGCAGGTTCACGCCCGAAGCGCTCAGGCGGGCGATTTCTCCAGGGTCGGTGTCACCCGAGATGACCAAGGTGCGCACGTTGTGGCCCAGAACGCTCCAGTGGGCGCTGACCAGCTGGCACAAAGCCAGGCCATCGACGCCGGGCAAGCGGTAGTCGGTCAACAGGATGTCCGGCGCTGCATCGCGATCCAAGCCGGCACGCAGGTTCATGTCGCCCTGCAGGGCTTCGCCGTCGCTCCAGGCTCGCACCTGGGCGCCCCAGCTTTGCAGCAGCTCGGTCATGGTGCGGCGTAAGAGCACATCGTCCTCCACCAGCCACAGCTTGAGGCCTTGCAAAAGCTGCTCAGACGACTTGGCCACGGCAGGTTTGGGTGTCGTGACCACATGCACTGGCAACTCGAAGCTGAAGACCGAGCCCTTGCCCAGGCGCGACCGAACCGTCACTTGCTCGCCCAGAACGCCTGCGGTGCGCCGCACGATGGCCAGGCCCAGGCCGATGCCGCGGCTGCGGTCACGGGCGGCATTGCCCACCTGGTAAAACTCTTCGAAGACGCGCTCGATCTGGTCGGGTGCAATGCCGATGCCGGTGTCCCACACTTGAATGCGGATGCGTCGTTTGCCCTTGCGGCGCGCCACCACCAGCACGCCGCCCTTTTGGGTGTAGCGGATCGCGTTGGAGAGCAAGTTGCGCAGCACGCTGTGCACCAGCAGCGGGTCGGTGGTCACCATGAGCTTGTGGCCGTCCTGCCCCGATGGCATCCGGAAGTGAAGGCGCAAGCCCTTGGCCTCGGCCGCGCTTTGCTCATGCACCTTCACGGCCTGAAAGAGGTCATGCAGGGCCACGCTTTGGAACTGCGGCTGCACGGCGCCAGCATCGAGTCGAGAGATGTCGAGCAGCCCCACCAGCAGCGATTCCATGGAGGCCACGGCCTCGTCGAGCATGTTGATGATCTCGCGGCTGTCGGTGGCATTGCCCGGCTGCTGGCGCAACAGGCTCACCAGCAAGCCGATGGCCGCGGTGGGTTGGCGCAGGTCATGGCTGGCAGCGGCCAGGAAGCGCGTCTTGGAGCTGTTGGCCGATTCCAGCGCTCGCGTTCTGTCCTCCACGCGCTGTTCCAGGGTGACATTGAGTTGCTCGGCCATGTTCATGTGTTGCACGGCCTGGCGCATCAAGGTGTAGGCATAGCCCAGGAAGGTCAGCGGCGCGGCATAGGGGCTCCACTGGATGGCGGTGACGGGCAGCACCGAGGTCAGGAACAGGTAGTCGTGCCCCATGGCGCCCATGGTCAGCAATGGGCCGAGCGTCATGGGAATGGCTTCGGGCCAAGGGGCTCGCAAGGCCCGTTTGACGACCAGCACCACCACCCAGGTGCCGCAGATCAGCATGGCTGGGAAGGCCACCACACGAAGCTGTTGCAACTGCCCGTACGCAAAGCCTGCCAATGCCAGCAGCGGCAGGCCAAAGCCCACGAAGCGCAGGGGCCAGATCACTCGCTTGGGGTCCATGCCTGCGTAATGCAAGCCAAAGATGGCCAGGTGGTAGGTGGCCACAGACTGCGCCGAGAAAAAGAGCCAGTCCACCAACTGCGCGGGCAAGCTGGCCGACTCCATGAAGTAAGCCGCGTTGCGCACGCTGATCACGAGCATCAAGGCGCCAAAGGCCTGGAAGTGGATGTCCTGCTGGCGGATGCGCCATGCCAGCAAAAGGAAGATGGCCATGCCAGCGGCCGACAGGTTGACAAAGGTGGGCACCTCTTGCGTCCACCAGTGCCAGCTCTCGAAGGGCGCCACCATGAGCTCCAGCGGCCCGGCTTGCAGGGGCGAGACCCCGGGCTTGCGGAACCAGCCCATGCGCATGTCCACCTCGATGGTGTTCTCGCCTGCGTGCAGTGCGCCCGCGGGTAACTCGAACAGGTAGGCCAATGTGCCCAGGCTGGTGCTTTGCTCGCCCGACATCTGTCGGGTGCTGATCATCACGCCGTTGACCCACACGCGGTGGTTGCCTGGCAGGCGGTCCAGGCGCAGGCCCCAGGCTTCGTGCGGCGCGGCCAGCAGCTTCAGGCTGAATCGGTAGCAGGCGAGGGCGGGTGTGGCGAAGCCTTCGGCCCGCCAGTCATCGGGCAGGTGGACGGCCTTCGGTGCCTGTGCGTCGGCGCAATACCCCAAGGAGCGTTGGGCTTGGCTCAGCGTGATGGGCTTGAGCTCGGAGCCCTCTTGGGCCCTGGCTGATTGGGCGGGCATGAAGCCACCCAAAACAACAGCGCAGACCATCAAACAGCGCATGGCCCAGTCGGTCAGCCACAGAGGTGCTCGGCGCACCCCCCGGGTCAACCACTGAGCCTGGGCGTCTCGCATGTCAGGCGGCCTCACCCTGCTGCAAGCGGCGCAAGGCCTCGCGCTGGATCACCATGGCATCGCCGTAGCTGAAGAAGCGGTAGCCTTGTTCGATGGCGTGTCGGTACAGGGCACGGATGTGCTCGTAGCCCGCCAGCGCGCTGACCAACATCATCAAGGTGCTTTTGGGCAAATGGAAGTTGGTCACCAGCACATCCACCACCTGGAGCTCGAACCCCGGCGTGATGAAGATGCTGGTGTCACGGCTGCCCGCTTGGAGCACCTGGCCCGCAGGCGCACCGACCGCCGCCGATTCCAGCGCCCTCAGGGTGGTGGTGCCCACACTGACCACGCGCCCACCACGGGCCTTGGTCTCGCGGATGGCGTCCACCGTGGCCTGCGGCA
>JBEANX010000356.1:0-11928 GCA_041165245.1 Pseudomonadota bacterium | reverse complement strand
ATTCTTGCTCGACGGGTGCGCTCTACCCAGAGACAGGTCGCGTGGTGCGTGCCACGCTGTCGCGTCGGTTCTGATTGGGCTTCAAGCATGAGCACCCACCACCTCATCGTTGGCGGCCAGCGCAGCGGCAAATCACGCCATGCCGAGCGCTTGGCGCAGCAGTGGCTGAACGAGGGACGCGACCGCGAGGTGGTGGTGCTGGCCACGGCCCTGGCCGGTGACGCCGAGATGCGCTCACGCATCGAGCGCCACCGGCTGGATCGGCCCGTGGTTTTCGCGACGGTCGAGGTGCCCATGGCTTTGGGCACTGCGGTGCGACAACACGCAGCCTCGCACCGCCTTTTGTTGATCGACTGCCTCACGCTGTGGTTGACCAATGTGTGCATGCCGCACGAAGCCGCGGCGCAGGCTTCAAGCCAAGCGTGGCCTGGGCTCAAGGCAGACTTTCTGCACAGCTTGGACCATGCCCGGTCGCTGGGCTCGTCGGTCGTGGCCATCAGCAATGAGGTGGGCTGGGGCGTGGTGCCCATGGGCCGCGAGGTGCGCGAGTTTGTCGACGAATTGGGCCGCCTCAATCAGGACGTGGCTTTGGCCTGCGACACCCTGACCTTGATGGTCGCCGGCCAGGCCTGGACGCGGCCTGTGGAGCCCCGGCTGTGAGCGCCTTGCCGCGTGAGCCTAACCACACGCCTTGGACATGGCTGAGCGCTTGCTCGGCATGGTTGTGTTGGGTGTTTGTGGTGTGGTGTGGTGTGGTCCAGCCCGCTTTGGCCGTCCAGGCCATCGAAGTGCGTGACGACCGTGGGGCCTGGGTGCGATTGCCCGCGCCGCCCCAGCGCATCGTTTCGCTGTTGCCCTCGTTGACAGAGACCGTGTGTGACCTGGGTGCTTGTGAGCGCATCGTCGCCACCGATCGCTGGTCGAACTGGCCAGCGCGCATCCAGGGGCTGCCCAAGGTCGGCGGTCTGGATGATCCCAACATTGAGTTAATCGTGGCCCAGCGGCCCGATTTGGTCCTGGTGGCGCCTTCGTCGCGCCTGGCGGGCAGGTTGCGTGGCTTGGGCCTGAGCGTGGCCGAGTTCGATGCCAACACCTTGGCGCAGGCCGAGCACGTCATGCGGCAGGTGGCAGCATTGCTTGGCATGCCGGAGCGTGGTGTGGAGCGTTGGCAGGCCCTTGAGGCGGGTCTGGATGCTGCGGCGGCCCAAGTGCCCGCCGCAGCCCGTGGCCAGCGCGTTTACTTTGAGATCAGCAGCACGCCTTTCGCCGCCGGTGAGGCCTCGTTCATTGGGCAGGTGCTGAGCCGCTTGGGCGCACGCCATGCGGTGCCCGCCGAGTTGGGCCCCTTTCCCAAGCTCAACCCCGAATACCTGGTCAAGGCCGACCCTGACCTGATCATCGTGTCTGTGCAGGATGCGCCCGGCCTGTCGCAACGGCCCGGTTGGTCGGGCATGAAGGCTGTGGCCGGTGCGGCGAAAGGCCGCGTTTGCGCATTGAACCCCGCCGAGATGGATGTGCTAGCCCGGCCAGGGCCCCGTTTGGCGCAAGGCGCACAGGTGCTGCTTCGTTGTTTGGTCCGTGCAGGTGGTGCCCGATGAGTGCAGTGGCCTCACCCCGTTCGGCCGCGCCTGCGGCTTGGGTCTTCCTGGTGGGCTTGGTGCTGCTGGGCTTGGGCTTGGCGTGGCTGGGCTTGGGGGTGGGCAGCACAGGCTGGCATTGGCCCCACATGGGCGCAGCGGCTTCGCAGGGTGGCGACACCACGGGCGGCATCGACGTGGTCTGGGCCTTGCGTGCGCCTCGCACCTTGGGTGCGGGCTTGATCGGCGCTTTGCTGGGCTTGTCAGGCGCGGTGGCGCAAGGCCTGTTTCGCAACCCTTTGGCCGAGCCTTACTTGTTGGGCAGCTCATCGGGGGCGGCGCTGTGCATGGTCTTGTGGCTGACCATGGGCGTGGCGGTGCTGGCGCCTGAACGTGCATCGCAAGCCATGTTCAGCGCCAACGCCCTGGGGCTCACAGGTGCGGCTTTTGTAGGCTCCCTGCTGGGCGTGGGCCTGACCTTGATGCTGGCCAGGGGCGCCGCCCACACCTTGCGTTTGCTGCTGGCCGGCGTGGTGGTGGGGGTGGTGCTGGGGGCCTTCACCCAGTTGATGATGGTGTGGTCGGGCGAAGCCTGGCGTGTGATGCAGGCCTTCATGCTGGGCAACACCGCTTTGTTGGGCTGGCCTGCTTGCCGACTGCTTGCCGTGGTGCTGGCCCTGTGTTTGCCCGTGGGCTTGCTCATGGCCCGGGTGCTCGACGCACTCAGCCTGGGCGAAGACACCGCCCGCACCTTGGGGGTGCCGCTTGGCCCCACGCGCTTGGTGTTGGTGGCGGTGATGGCCCTGGCCACGGCCGCGGCAGTGGCTCAGGCTGGCCTGGTGGCTTTCGTGGGCTTGGCCGCGCCTCACCTGGTGCGCCCCTGGGTAGGGGCCAGGCATGCCTTGCTTTTGCTGGGCGCCACCTTGATGGGCGCGGTGCTGCTGATGGCCGCTGACGTGCTTTCGCGCTGTTTGATCGCGCCGCAAGAATTGCCCGTCGGCGTGCTGACCTCGGTGTTGGGTGGCCTGTACTTGCTGGTGGTGCTGTACCGGAGGCCTGCATGAGCGAGCCCGTGTTGCGCGCCCACGCCGTGTCGGCCCGCCATGGCGAGCAGCCCGTGCTCTTGGGCGTCAGCCTCGGTGTGCTGCCGGGTCAATGGCTGGCGGTGGTGGGCCCCAACGGCGCGGGCAAATCCACCTTGTTGCGTTGCTTGGCCGGTTTGATGCCCGTGTCCAGCGGTGATGTTGTTTGGGCAGAGCCCTTGCAGCCTCCGCGTCGCACGCGTGGGCAGGGCCCTGCCTTGTCCTGGCTGGGGCAAGACACCCAGGTGGACGAGGCCATGTCCGTGCGCGACACGGTGGCTTTGGGCCGCCTGCCTCACCAAGGCTGGTGGGCCTGGGGTGGTCTGCAAGCAGCTGACCAGGCGGCCATCGAGCAGGCCCTGCAAGACACGGACATGACGTGGGCCGCCATGCGCCCCATGCGGGCGCTCTCAGGCGGCGAGCGCCAACGCGTGCACCTGGCCCGCGCCCTGGCGGTGCAGGCGCCCGTGCTGCTGTTGGACGAACCGCTGACCCACCTGGATGCCCCGCACCAGCGCCTGGTGGCCCAGGTCTTGCGCCGTGAATCAGCGCGTGGGCGTGCCATTGTCAGCGTGCTGCATGAGATCCCCCTGGCCATGGCCGCTGACCGCGTGGCCGTGATGAAGGCAGGGCGCCTGGTGCACCAGGGCTCCCGCGACGACCCCGCCACCCACCGCGCCATCGAAATCGTGTTTGACCAAGCCCTGTCCATCGTCCGCGTGAACGATGATTGGGCCGTTTTGCCACGCTTGGCCCTTTGAACGTTTCTGCACTGTTTGCCCCCTCCATGGACCTCCAGAACCCACCCACCGAAGCCCCCCAGCAGCAAGAGCGCGCCGAGCGCCGCGGCCTGCTCATCGTCAACACCGGTGACGGCAAAGGCAAAAGCACGGCTGCCTTTGGCCTGGCCCTGCGCGCCCACGGCCGCGGCAAGGCCGTGAAGATCTACCAGTTCATGAAAGTGCCCAGCGCGCGCTTTGGCGAGCACCGCACCTTCGAAAAACTGGGCATCCCCATCGAAGGCTTGGGCGACGGCTTCAGTTGGAAGAGCAAAGACCTGGAACAATCGGCCGAACTGGCCCGTCAAGGCTGGGCCCGTGCGGCGCAGGCCATCAACAGCGGTGAGCACTTCCTCGTGGTGCTGGACGAGATGACCTACCCCTTGATCTACGGTTGGGTGCCCCTGGCCGAGGTGGTGGAGGTGCTCAAGAACCGTCCCCGCGAGGTGCACGTGGTCATCACTGGCCGCGATTGCCCGGCCGAGGTGGTTGAGATCGCCGACACCGTGAGCGAGGTGCGCAAGGTCAAGCATGCGTATGAGGCAGGCATCCCTGCTCAGCGCGGCATCGAGGACTGATCCCCATGGCCAGCTTGCCCCATGCCCGGGCCGTGATGGTGCTGGGCACCACCAGTGGCGCCGGCAAGAGCTGGCTGACCACTGCCCTGTGCCGCTGGTATGAACGCCAGGGCCTGAAGGTCGCGCCCTTCAAGGCGCAAAACATGAGCAACAACGCCCGGGTGGTGCCTGGCTTGGACGGCGAGCCCGGCGAGATCGGCTCTGCCCAGTACTTCCAGGCCTTGGCCGCACGCGCGGTGCCTGATGTGCGCATGAACCCCGTGCTGCTCAAGCCCGAACACGACACCGGCTGCCAGGTGGTGGTCATGGGCCAGGTGCGCCATGACTACGCCACCATGCCTTGGCGTGACCGCAGCGAGGCCTTATGGCCCCATGCGCGCCATGCCTTGAACGAGTTGATGGCCGACCACGATGTGGTGGTGATCGAGGGCGCGGGCTCACCCGCCGAGATCAATTTGCACCACTGCGATTACGTCAACATGCGCACGGCCTTGCACGCACGTGCAGCTTGCCTGCTTGTGAGCGACATTGATCGCGGCGGCTCATTTGCCCACCTCTACGGCACCTTTGAACTGCTCCCGCCCAATGAGCGTGCCTTGATCAAGGGTTTTGTGCTCAACCGATTCCGTGGCGATGCTTCATTGCTCAGCCCTGGCCCCGAGCGTCTGCAGCGCTTGACGGGCGTGCCCACTGTGGCCGTGGTGCCCATGGTGCGCGGCCATGGCCTGCCTGAGGAGGACGGCTTGCATGATGTGCATCAGCCTTGGGGCCTGGCCTCGCCCAGCGAAGCCCCGCGCTTGCGCGTGGCCATCGTGGCCTACCCACGCATCAGCAACCTCGATGAGTTCCAGCCTTTGCGGGCTCACCCTGGCGTTGACCTGACCTGGGCGCGCAGCGCCGCTGATCTGCAGGGCGCCGATTGGGTGATCCTGCCGGGCTCCAAACACACGGTGTCTGACTTGGCTTGGTTGCGTGCTCAGGGGCTCGATGTGGCGGTACAAGCCCATGCAGCCCGTGGCGGTGTGGTGCTGGGCATCTGCGGCGGCTTGCAGATGCTGGGTGTCAGCCTGAACGATCCGGATGCACCCGCCCCGCTGGACATCGCCCGCACGCCACCAGCCGCCACACCCGGCTTGGGCCTCTTGGCGCTGCACACGCATGCCCACGGTCGCAAGCAATTGCGCCAGACCCGTGCCGTGTTTGGCCAGACACAAGGCGCATGGTCCAAGCTGGCCGGCACAAAGGTGGGTGGCTACGAGATCCACCAAGGCATCACACAAGCGGCATCGTCGCCGAAGGCCTTGTCAGCCCCGACGCTTGCCGCCTTGCACGACGCACAAGGCACGCCTTTGGGTTGGCAATGTGGCTCGGTCTTGGGCGTGTACGTGCACGGCCTTTTTGAAGACCCGCACTGGATGCAGGCCTTGGGTTGGCCAGAGGCTCGCTCGCTCGATGCCGTCATCGATGGCCTGGCCGATGTGGTGGGCCAACATTTCGAGCCCGGCGTGCTGATGGGCTTGCTCCAGCGCTTTGAATGAGCCCTTCGCCTGGCGTGCCTGCCGGGCGCTTAACATGCACGCCATGCTTGATCTGAACCGCATCTCCGACCTGCGCGACGCTGTCCTGACCGCCCGTTTGCAGCACCGCATTGACCACAAGACCAAGCCTTTGGGCTCATTGGGCCGACTGGAGACCTTGGCCTTGCAATTGGGGCTGGTGCAAGCTTGCGAGGCGCCGGTCTTGGTGGACCCTCAGATGGTGGTGTTCGCTGGCGACCACGGCCTGGCCGCGCGCGGCGTGTCAGCCTTTCCAAGCGATGTGACCTGGCAGATGGTCGAAAACTTCCTGGCTGGCGGTGCCGCCGTGAGTGTGCTGGCCCGCCAGAACGGCTTGGCCCTCACGGTGGTGGATGCCGGTGTGGCCAAAGACATCGTGCCGCGTGCAGGCCTGCAAATTCGCAAGGTGGCACCAGGTACAAAAGACTGCAGCCAGGGCCCGGCCATGTCGCCCGAGCAATGCCGTCTGGCCTTGCAGCATGGGGCCGAGGTGGTCCGTGGCTTGCCCGGCAATGCCGTGCTTTTTGGCGAGATGGGCATTGGCAACACGTCAAGTGCAGCGCTCATCATGAGCCGCCTCACAGGCTTGCCCATTGAGCCATGCGTGGGCCGTGGCACGGGGCTGGACGATGCAGGCCTGGCCCGCAAGCTGGCTGTGTTGAAGGAGGCCTTGCAAGCCAACGCCCTGGCTGTTGAGCCGCAAGATGTGCTGGCAGCATTTGGCGGTTTTGAGGTGGCCCAGATGTGTGGCGCCATGCTGGAAGCCGCGGCACAAAACCGCCTCATCGTGGTCGACGGCTTCATCGCCACCAGCGCCTTGTTGGTGGCCCACGCCTTGCAGCCGCTGGTTTTGCAGCGATGCGTGTTCGCCCACCAGTCGGACGAATCGGGCCATGCCCGCATGCTGGCCCACCTGAAGGCCGAGCCCTTGCTCAAGCTCGACCTGCGCCTAGGCGAAGGCTCGGGTGCGGCCTTGGCTTGGCCTTTGATCGTGGCGAGTTGCCGCATCCTGGCTGAGATGGCGAGCTTTGAATCGGCTGGGGTCTCAAGCAGCGCATCGGACAACGCCTCGGCTGAAGCGTCCACAAGGCAGGGCGCCTGAGATGCTCAAGGCCCTGGCCCAGCGTGCTTTGCTGGAGTTGCGCCTTTTCTTCACGGCCCTGCAGTTTTTCACGCGGGTACCGGTGCCTGGCTGGGTGGGTTTTGAGCCCCACTGGTTGACGCGTTGTGTTCGCCATTTCCCCATGGTGGGCGGTCTCGTGGGCCTGTGGGGCGCGGTGGTGCTGGGCGTGGCCAGCCTGTGGTGGCCGCCTGCCGTGGCCGTGGTGCTGAGCATGGCTGCCACCGTGTGGCTCACAGGCGGTTTTCATGAAGACGGTTGGGCCGACACTTGCGATGGCCTGGGCGGGCATGTGAGCCGTGAGAAGGCCTTGCTGATCATGAAGGATTCGCGCCTGGGCAGCTACGGCGCCTTGGGCCTGGTGCTCTTGCTGATGCTCAAGTTCGCGGTGCTGTCGGCCTTGTTGACCCCTGCCGTGCCCGACCTGGCCCAGGCCGCGCGCGGTGGCATCCACCAGGTGCTGCTGGGCTGGGCTGCGCTGGGCTTGATCTGGGCGCACGCGGTCTCACGCCTGGCGCCCGTGCTCCTGATCTGGGCCTTGCCTTATGCGGGCGATGCCGATCACGCCAAGGCCAAGCCGCTGGCCATGCAGGCCGGCATCAAAGATGTGCTGGGGGCTGTGCTCATGGCGTCTGTCGTGTCCTTGGGGCTTTGGCTGGCCTTGGATCATTTGGGCTGGCCCTGGCGCACCTGGATGCGTGCCATGGTGGTGTCCGGTGTGGCCGCCATGGTCATCACCCTGTGGGTGGCCCGTTGGTTGCGCCAGCGCCTGGGCGGCTTCACGGGCGACACCCTGGGCGCCAGCCAGCAGTTGTCAGAAGCGGCTGCCTTGTTGGGGTGGCTGGCCGTGATCCAACCGGTGGATTGGGTGCGGTGACAGGCCTGTTGCATGCCGCCTACCGGCACCCGCGCCCCCAGGGGCACGAGGGCCGTTGCATTGGCCAGACGGACCTGCCGGTTGACCCGCGCAAGTTGCGTCGCCTGGCCCGACGCATCCGCCGCGAGGCGCAGCGCGAGGGCTGGCCTTCAGTGGTGTGCACCTCGCCTTTGAAGCGTTGCCATGGTGTGGGGCGCCTCCTCAGGCGCTGGGGCTGGCGCCATGAGGTGAGTGCAGCCTTGCTGGAGATGAACTTTGGGGCCTGGGAAGGCAGGCCATGGTCACGCATTGCCCGAACAGAAGTCGATGCCTGGGTCGAGCACTTTGCCGACCACGCACCAGGTGGCGGAGAAAGCCTGCGTCAGGTCCTGGTGCGTGCGGTGGCGTGGCAGGCACCCGTGCCTGGTGCTGTCGTTGTCGCCCATGCAGGCTGGATGCTGGCACGCCGTTGGGCGCATCGCCACGGGGCTGGCGTGGTGCCAGCCAGTGCCTGTGAATGGCCGGCACCGCCTGCCTATGGTGAGTGCTGGCGCTTGCCTTGACGCGGTCTCAAGCTTTGATGCGCTTGGGTGCAGGCGGCGCTGGTCGAGTCGAGGGCGTGCTGCGCCGCCCACCCAGCCGCAGATAAGTGCGAGCGACCCATGAGATCAAACCCCTGGCGGGGTCGGCCCACCAGGCCGAAGGCCGGTCGTTCTTGCCGATGATCTCGACGCTCTGGGCAAAGTCCCGCTGCAACTCTTTGGACAAGCTCTGCGCAAAGGGCCGGTCCTTGATCAACAGGTTGCCCTCCAGGTTCATCTTCAGCGAGATCGGGTCCAGGTTGGACGAGCCCACGCTGCACCACTCTTCGTCCACACAGATCACCTTGCCATGCAAGAAGGCCGGCTGGTATTCAAAAATGCGCACGCCATGGCGCTGCAACTCGGCATACAGCACCCGTGCCGCCAGGGCCGCCAACGCGTAATCCGGTTTGCCTTGCAAGAGCAAGCGCACCTTCACACCCGAGGCCGCCGCCTTGCACAAAGCCCTGCGAAACACCCGGCTCGGGTAGAAGTAGGGGCACAGGATGTCGATGCGGTAGCGCGCCTGCCCAATGGCCTGCAGCGTGGCTTGTTCGATGGTGCGGCGCTGGCGCAAGTTGTCGCGCATCACGAAGGCCGCGCGCATGGGCGTTCGGGCCTGGGCATGCGGTTTGAGTTGCGTCTGCTCAGTTGGAGTGAGCTTGAGCCGTGCCTGTTGCACCAGCCCTCTGAGGCGCGCGAGGCGCCCGGGCACCTTGATCCAGTCGATCATGTCGTCGCGCCAATCACGGCCCAGGTCGGCACGGGTCCACAGGGCACGCGTGGTGTGCAGCACGGGCAGGGTGGCTGGGCCGGTGAACTGCACAGCGTAGTCCAGCCTTGCTTGGGTCTGCCAGCCATGCACATGGTCAAACAGGTCGTCGATCAGGTTGATGCCGCCCACAAAGGCTTGCTCGCTGTCGACCACACACAGCTTGAGGTGCATGCGTCGCCAATCGCGGGTGCTGGTCAGCAAGCGCCACCAATCGCGCACGGGGCGGTAGATGCGCAACTGCACCCCCAGGTCGCGCAGGCCCTGCCAGACCTCGTGCGGTGTCTCATGCGAGCCCACGCCGTCGACCACCACATGCACAGCCACGTCCCGTTGCGCCGCCTTGCCCAAGGCTGCGAGCACCAGCTGCGGCATGCCTTCGGGCAGCACCATGTAATTGGCCAGCCAGATGCTGTGCTGGGCACCCTCGATTGCCTTGACCAGGGCTGGGAACATGGCTTGGCCACCGCGCAAGAGCTGCACCTGGTTGCCCCCGGTGTAGACGGGTTTGCGCTGCGCGTACCAGGCCAGGCTCAGCGCCCGATCGGGGTCGTCAACGAAGGGCACGCAGGGGCTCCCCCAGCTCGAATTCGGCCACCAGGGGCAGGTGGTCGGACATGCGTGCCCAGGCGCCACCGCGCGGCACCATCAGGTTCTGGCAGCGCAGGCCACGGGTGTAGACGCGGTCCAGGGCCAGAACGGGCACGCGGGAGGGGAAGGTGGGCGTGCGCTCCAGCGCTTCGGTGCGGGCGCGCCACAGGCCGGCGCCATGGAAGATGTTGTCCAAGCCTTCGTTCCAGTCGTTGAAATCGCCTGCGATGATCACGGGCGCATCGGCAGGGATCTCATCGGCCACCAGCTCAGCCACCCGTGTGGCCTGGCGCACCCGGCTGGTGTGGATCAGGCCCAGGTGCACCACCACCACATGGATGGTTTGCTCATGCCAGTTCACGGTGGCGTGCAGCAGGCCGCGCTGCTCTAGGCGGTGGTCAGAGACATCGTGGTGTTGGACGGCCCCCAGCGGCCAGCGAGAGAGCAGGGCGTTGCCGTGCTCGCCATGGCGCGTCACGGCATTGGTGCGGTAGGCCACCTCGTAGCCCTCAGGCGCCAGGAAATCAGCTTGGGGCTGGGGCGGCCAAGCCCAGTGCCCGAAATCGGTGTGCGAAAACTTGCGCGCCTCTTCGTGGTTGAAGTGGCGCACCTCCTGCAGGCAAACCAAATCAGCGTCCATGGCCTCCACGGCCAAGCCCAGGTTGTGGATCTCCAGCCGCTTGGTGGGGCCCAGGCCCCGCACGCCTTTGTGGATGTTGTAGGTCGCCACCCGCAGCCCGGAGGCCGAGAGCGTGGATGGCGGCAAATGAGGGGACTGCAGTGGGTTCAGCACGCCCCTAGGATAGCCGCAAGCGCTGGGCCTGCAAACGCGGGTTCAGCCCTGTGCAGCGGGGCCTTTTTCCCGTGATGCATCCAACTGCCTCTGTTGCGTCAACATCAAGATGGCCTCGGCGTTCGAAGGCGAGAAGCACTTGTCTGCCGCTTCGTGGTGGGGCAGCCACACATGGGCCGTGTGCTCGCGCGGCGCCAGGGTGATGGGCGTGTCACGAGGCACACACAAACCAAAGACGCGCTCGGTGTTGTGCGTCACGCCCGGCCCGTAACGGTGGCGCCAGATGGGATAGATCTCGTAGACGTTCTCGATCGCCCAGTCGACCAGTGCTTCAGGCGGTACCTCAAGCGTGCCTACCGCAATGCCGGTTTCTTCCAGCACCTCGCGGATGGCCGTGGTGCGCCAGTCTTCACCGATGAAGTCTTTCGAGCCCGTCACGCTTTGCCAGAAGCCGGGCTGCTTGGCGCGCTCGATCAGTAGCACGTCCAGGTTGGGCGCGTGGATGACCACCAACACCGACTGGGGGATTTTGGGGGTGGAGGGCGGTGTGGTCATGGGTGTCGCGAACTGCTGAGGAGATTGTGGCAGCAGCCGAGCGACTGAAGTGCAGCGATTGCGGAGGGCAATGCGTCCATGAAGAACTCGCGTTGACTTGCAATAATCTGTCATTGGGATCGACGACTAGCAAGAGCCAAAACGGCGGTAATGAGACGAGACGCAGTCAATTCCAAGAAGAAAATCAACGTCAGCGGTCGGCTCTATCTGCGGACGGCCACTAACGGTCGTCGACACCCGCCAACAGATAGATCTGGTACGTTCGCATAAAGTTTGCATTCTATTGGGCAGGCAATCTGCGCGCGACGGAGACTCCTGTCCCAATCAGAGGTGCGGCAGGATGCTGGGCATCATGTCTTGGAAAGTGCGGCCCATGCAGTTTTCTCCCAGTGCCGCCATCTTCCACTCGCCGCCATGCCGGTAGAGCTTGGCCATGATTTGGGCAGTATGCGGACCCTGGGAAGACAGCGTGTACTTGGCTATTTCCTGATTGTTGACGCCATTCACGATGCGACAGTAGGCATTTGCTACTTGATTGAAAGTCTGTCCACGGAAGGAACTTACGGTAAACACGAGTGACGTAACAGCTGCGGGGATACGCTCCAGTTCGATGATGATCTGCTCGTCGTCTCCGTCGCCTTCGCCAGTCCGGTTGTCTCCTGTATGTCGGATGCTGCTGTCCTTGCTGGACAATTGCCCAAAATAGACTACGTCAACAGCCTGATTCTGCTCATTGAACAAAATGCAAGAGGCATCAAGGTCTATTGAATCTACAGCTTTGGTTCCACCAAAAATCCCGCTCAGAAAGCCTCCGCTCTTGGTTGGGGCGACGTCCCAGCCAACGCCCATGATGACGTTCGAGAGAGACGCACCGCCTGCTTCCTTGGCGAGTGAAATTTTTTGGCCTTTAGCCAGACTGATAGGCATGTATGGGTCTCCTTAAATAAATGTCTCGGATTGGATCAACGGCCACCACGGACTGACGCGATCCATTGGCGAAAATCGTTTCGATTGCGTGAACAGACAACGACTTTACCTGGCCCATGGAACTTGAGGACGAACATCTCGCCCGACGTTACGCTGTTGAC
>JBEANX010000355.1:0-8288 GCA_041165245.1 Pseudomonadota bacterium | reverse complement strand
GCCGTCGTCGTCGTCGGCTGGTTCGGCTTCGTTGCGGTGGATGCGGCCCTCTTCGGGCATCGTGTAGGACTTGAGCAAGCGAGCGCTCAAGGTGTCGATGGCGGGCTCATCGGGCCAGGCTTGCTGCAAGCCCTGGCCAAACTGCTCGGCGCTGAGCTGCACGTGGTGCAGGCGTTGCGTGACCCGATCCTGGAACTGAAACTGAACCAGGGCCTGGGCCACCGACATGCGCGTGTTGTGGCCGATGTCGCACAGCGCGACCGAGGTCTCCATCACGCCCTTCATGGAGCCGCCCAGCTCGTCGACGATGCTGCTCATGTCCTCACGGCTTTGCCGGATGAGTTCCATGTCGCGCAGCTTGAGCGCGTCGGCAGCGTCGGCCGTGCCTTGGATGACGGCTTCGATGCGCGCCACCCGGCTCATGATGGTCAGGGAATCCTGGCGCGATTGCGCGGCCAGGCGCCTGACCTCGTCGGCCACCACGGCAAAGCCTTGGCCTGCCGTGCCTGCACGGGCTGCTTCGATGCGGGCGTTGATCGACAGCAGCGCTGTCATCTGGGCGATCTTCTCGACCGATTGCGCGGTCTCGTTGAGTTCGCGCACGGCTTGCACGGCTTGCGTGACCTGCTCGAACAAGGCGTGGTTGGAGGCCACGGCCGATTCGATCATGCCCAGCACATGCTGCAGGCGGTCTCTGGCCACGTCGACCGCGCCGGCCATGCCGGCCATGCCGGTCTCACCACTGCCTTGCATGGCGTTGGCGGCTTGCTGGGTCATGTCGATGGCTTCGGCCAGCTGGCGCTCGATGCCTGCAAAGAGCTGGGTCAGGTTGTCGACCGACTCACTGCCGTGTTGGCGAGCCGCACCGATCTGCCGCACCCAGATGTCCACCAAGGGGGCCATGTGCGTGGCCGCTTCGGCCATGCCCTTGCTGGGGCCGCCGGGCATGGGGTCACTGCCTTCGTGCCAGCCAAAGGCGTGCAAGGTTCGCTGTGCAAGTGAGGTCATGGCGGCACCTCACTCACGGGCATCTGGGACTTGGCCGATGCGGGCGAGGTGGGAGACCTCATCGATCGAGAGCACCTGCTCCAGGCGCATCACGATGACGAACTTGCCATGGATTCGCGCCATGTTCTGGATGAAGTCGCTACGGATGTTGGCGCCGAAAGTGGGGGGTGGCTCCAGGTCAGCCGCGCTGAGCTCGATGACCTCGCTCACGCCATCGACCACCAAGCCCATCTCGAAGAGTTCATCCTCGTGGCTCATCTCCACGATCACGATGCAGCTGCGGGGGCCAGGGGGCTCGGCGGCAAAGCCCAGGCGCACCGAGAGGTCGATCACGGGCACCACCGCACCGCGAAGGTTGATCACCCCGCGGATGAACTGCGGCATCAGCGGTATCGAGGTGATGCTGCCGTATTCGATGATCTCGCGGATGGCGCCAATGCCCATGGCATAGGTGGCCTGTGCTGCATGGAAGGTGAGGTACTGCGCGGTGCCGGGGCGGCCCTGCTTGTGAGGAGCGAGCGCCTCGCCGCGCAGGCTTGCTTCGCGTACGACGTTGGGAACGGTGATGTCCATGTTGCCTCCGGCCGGTAGAACCTTGCGTGCTGCCTCTGGGCAGCCTCGCGCTTTGATGGGTTCATTCTCGGCAAGGGGCAGGTGGCTCGCCACTGCTTGGCAGCCGGGGAGCGCCCCGGGTCTTCACCCGGGATTCGGCGGCGACACGCTGAGCATGTCTTCGATGGACGACATGAAAGCCAACAAGATGGCAGGCTCAGGCACCACGCCGGCCAGCAGCCCTTCTTCCAGCACGCGCGCCTGTGCCAAGGCCGGGCTGTGGCCCAGGATGGCCAAGGAGCCGCGCACGGCATGCACGGCTTTGCGCAGCGAGGTGGCGTCTTCGGCCAGTTGCAGGCCCAAGCGCAAGGTGGGCCATTCGCTGCGCATGAGCTGACGGGTGTCCAGGGCTGAGAGTGCGAGCAAGCCGGCCTCGGTGCGCTGGCGCCCTACCGGGCTCAAGTGCGCGGGGCGCATCTCCAGCAGCAGCTTGTGCAGGGCTTGCGGGTCGTGCGGCTTGAGCAGGCAGGCGCGTGCGCCCAGCACCTCGGCGGCCAGGCGGTCGGCGGCCGAGAGGTGGGCGCTCAGGAACAAGAAGGGCAGCTTGGCGCATGAGGCTTGCTGTCGCATCCAGTGGGCCAGGGCCAGGCCGCTGATGTCGGGCAGTTGCATGTCGAGCAAGGCGGCATCCCAGCCGCCTTCGCTCAAGCTGGCTTTGGCTGCGCCGCCTGATTCGGCCATGCCGCAGGCCACGCCCATGCGCCCCAGTTGATCACGCATCACGCGTTGGTTCAAGGGGTTGTCTTCCACCACGAGCACGCGCATGCCTTGCAAGGCCGGGTCGGTGGCGGCTTTCTTGTTGAGCGCTTTGAAGACGGCCTGCGGCAAGCGCGGCAAGGCCAGGTGCGAGGCCGGTGCGGTGTCACCCGCCAGCGGCAAGGCATGCACCAGCCAGGCCTGGCAGCCCAAGGCCCGTGCGCGCGCTTGCCAGGCGGGTGCCTGAGGCAGGCTGGCGTCGATCACCCAACGGCTGGCGGCACACGCCGCTTGCTCGGGGCTGGGTGCCAGGCTCACCGTGAGGCCTTGCGCGGCCCATTGCGTTCTGACGGTGTGAAACAGGCGTTCGTTTTGCGTGAGCACCAAGGCGTCAGGCGGGTTGGGGGCAGTGTGCGCCTTGGCAGGCGCGCCATCGCAAGCCAGGGTGAGGTCGAACCACATCAAGGTGCCACCGCCTTGCACCGAGGCGGCTTTGAGCTCGGTGTCATGCAGGGCCAGCAAGCGCCGCACGATGCTCAAGCCAAACCCAGAGCCTCCGCGCTGTGGCTTGCAGTGGCTCAGCGCCGTGGCCACGGGCTCGTTCAAGCGGGCCAGCGCATGCGGGTCCAGGCCCACGCCGGTGTCGGCCACCGAGAGCCGCAAGGTGACCTCGCCTTGGCCTTGGCCTTGGCCCACCAGCCGCGCGCCCACCACCACCTGGCCTTGGTCGGTGAAGCGAATGGCGTTGGCGAGCAGGTTCAGCAGCACTTGCTCGATGCGTTTGCCGTCGCCAGAATCGAGCACCTGCAGCACCAGGGCATGCAGATCAAGCGCCTGGTCGTGGTCGATGGCCAGGGTGCCGTTTTCCAGGTGGCTCAAATCCAGCAGGTCATTGACGACCCGCAGCATCAGGCGCGAGGCCTGGTCGATGTGGGTGAGGTAGCGGGCATCCACCCCCTCCGGCCAATCCATCAAGGCCAACTGGCTGAAGCCGATGATGGCTTGTAGCGGCGTGCGCAACTCGTGCGTGATGGCGGCCACCACCGGGTCGATGCTGCCGGTGGGGGTGTCGGGTGACTGGGCTGGTGTGGGAGGCCGTGAATGCGTCACGAAGTTTGCCCTTCGCCGGTGCTGCCAATTCAACAGAATGGAGGCCTAGGAGCCTTTGCCCATGCCTGATTTGAGTGTCATCGTAGCCGACGACCAGCTGCTCGTGCGCGCTGGCATTCAGGCCTTGCTGGCCGATGTCAGCGGTTTCGTGTGCATTGGCACAGTGCCCGATGGAGACCAGGCCTTGCTGGCCTGCCAGGCCGAGCCGCCCGACATCTTGCTGCTGGACATGCACATGCCCGGCCCCGATGGCTTGAGCGTGACGCGCCAGGTGCTGGCCGCTCACCCGCAAATCAATGTGGTGATCTTGTCCTCAGACACCTCCGCAAACCTGGCGCGCCAGGCGCTCAGTGCAGGCGCGAGAGGTTATGTGTCCAAAGACTTTGTGTTGGATGAGCTTTCCAGTGCGCTGCGGGCCATTGCCGCAGGCCGGGTGTACCTGAGCCCCGACATCGCCTTGGCCGCCATGCAGGTGCACCGCGAGCCCGAAGCGCAACTCACGCCTCGGCAATGCGATGTGCTCAAGGGCATCGCGCAAGGGCAGTCCAGCAAGGAGATCGCCCGGGTGATGGGCGTGAGCCTCAAGACGGTGGCCTACCACCGTGCTGAACTGATCCAGCGGCTGGATTTGCATGACGTGGCCAGCCTCACCCGCTTTGCGATTCAGCAAGGCTTGGTGGGCTGAAGCCACTGTCAAGGCCAAGGCTGCTGTGCTGAGCCACCGCGTTGGCAACACATGGAAACACGGCCCCGAGCGGGCCGAGGCAACATGGGCAAAAAACCCAGCTTGGAACTGCGCCCATGTTGCCGATGCCCGACCGCCGATCGTCACCCCTCGTGTCCATGATTCAACGCTTGCTTGGCGTGGGCTTGGTGTCAGCAGGCATGGTGGCTTGCGGTGGTGGCGGTGGCTCCCCCACCACCCAAGTTCAGCCCCCAGCCCTGGCTCAAGCCCCGACGGCCGGCAGCGATGTGCCTACAACCACCGGGCCCACGGGCACGGGCACGGAAAGCACAGGCTCCGGCAGCAGTTCACCGAGCACCTCAGCGGGCACCACCTTCCACGTGCGCACCGACGGCGGAGACGCTGCTCAATGCACCGGCAAGGTCAACGCCGGCTACCCCGGCTCGGGCACGGCCCAGCCCTGCGCCTGGATCAGCCCCATGGTGGCCTTGCCCTCAGGGGGCACGCCCCGCATCGCAGGGGGCGACACGCTGGTGATTCATGCCGGGCAGTACAAGGTGGGCTATGGCGCACCCGCTGGCGCTGAAAACTGCAACGAGAACTGGCCGTACGAATGCGTGATGGCCAGCATCCCCTCGGGCCCAGATGCCAGCCACCCCACCCGCGTGGTGGGTGAGCTGGCCGATGTGGGTTGCGCCAGCAAGCCGCAGCTGTGGGGCACCCAGCGCGTCAGCCATGTGCTGGGCCTGCAGGGCTCTCACCATGTTCAAGTGGCCTGCCTGGAGCTGACCGACCACAGCGCTTGCGCCGCCGGCCACCCCGAGGCTGCCTTGCAATGCCAGCGCAGCACGCCCTACCCCAAGACCGACAGCCGCTACCCCTTTGGCGATTGGGCCGACACGGGCCTGTACGCGGCCGATGCCAGCGACGTGCAGCTGACCGACCTGGACATCCATGGCCTGGCGCGTGATGGCATTCAAGCCGGCCGCTTGAACAACTGGCGCTTGACCCGCGTTCGCATCGCTGCCAACGGCCTGGCCGGTTGGGATGGTGATTTGGGCGACAGCACCCGTGGGTCGTCCAACAGCGGCAGCATCAAGATGTCCTTCGTGACCGTGGAATGGAATGGTTGTGTGGAAACCTATGGCACCAGCCCCTTGGCGCCCACGGGCTGCTTTGGGCAGTCGGCCAGTGGGTATGGCGATGGCCTGGGCACGGCCAAGACAGGCGGCCACTGGGTCATTGAAGATTCGGTCTTCAAGCACAACGTGTCAGACGGCCTGGACCTGCTCTACATGGACGGCACGGGCACCGTCACCCTCAACCGCGTCTGGGCTGAAGGCAATGCGGGCAACCAGATCAAGGTGTCAGGCACGGCCACGGTGAGCAATTCGGTGGTGGTGGGCCAATGCGATTTCTTCAAAGGCCAGGCCTTTGTGACCAAGGCCCCCGGCGGTGTGGACCACTGCCGCGCTGCGGGTGATGCCGTGGCCGTGGGTGCCGTGAACCCGCTGGATGTGATCATGCTGGCCAACAACACCATCACGGGCAACGGCAATGTGTCGGTGCTGGCCGCAGGCCCTGCGGGCTCCAAGCTCTTGATGACCAACAACGTGCTCATCGGCAAGCCCTCGTATTTCAGCGGCACGCTGGCCGATGTTTACACCGAGACGGCCATCACCATCGTTGATTCACACAACATCAAGCAAACGCTGCGCAACGCCAAATGCACGCCAGCCATGGCCTGCCTGGATGTGGCGTCGGCAGGCTTGGTGAACGACTCTTTTGCTGCGTTTGACCCGCACCTGCTCAGCACCAGCCAAGCCCGAGACAGTGGCACTGGGGCCACCGGCCTTGGCGTGCCCGTGGCTGACTTTTTTGGCACTGCACGACCACAAGGCGTGGGTGTGGACCGAGGTGCGGTGGAGTTCAAGTGAATGGTCCGGGGCCATGCAGCAGGCCTCACTCAGTAGTCGAGTGCAGCCACGCCGGCCTCGGGGTACAGGTTGGGAAACAGCACGCCCAGGCTGTCCAGCGGAAAACCCATCTGCACAGGGCCCTTGGGCGTGTCGCTCTGCAGCAGGCCATCAGCCAGCAACTGGGCCAACACCTTGCGGCCGGTCCGCTCACCCAGGCCCGTGAGCTGAACGAACTCGCCCCGGGTGACAGGGCCGAGTGCCAGCACGTGCTGCAAAGGCAGGATGGCCTCGCTTCGGTAATCTGGCGAATGGCGTTGATGCGCGCGAATGGTGACCAGCGCTGCGATGCGGTCCTTCAGTGCGCTTAGGTCTAGCATGTGCGTCATGAACTCAACCTGGTCTTGGCAGGTGTCGATGAAGAACTCGCACCATGCCATCAGCATGCGCTCGCTGAGGTTGCCTCGGCCATCCAGATCGCCCATTCGTGCCATGTCTGCCTCTGACAGGTGCCTGTAGTACTCGGCACGCCTGCGTGCAAAGCCCCGGTTGACAGACCACAGCCCGCCCGTCAAGCCCCGCAGAATCAGGTGGGTGTGCAAGCGGCACGCGCGGCCATTGCCATCCAGAAAAGGGTGCACCCAAGCCAGGCGGTGGTGGGCGCAGGCGGCCACCACCAGCAAGTGCTCCAGGCCCCAGGCTTTGGCGTAGCGTTCGTCGGCCCGGGCCAGAAACAAGGGCAGTGATGCATGTGCAGGTGGCTGATGCCGCGACA
Source organism: Pseudomonadota bacterium (assembly GCA_041165245.1). Lineage (GTDB taxonomy): Bacteria > Pseudomonadota > Gammaproteobacteria > Burkholderiales > Burkholderiaceae_C > Aquabacterium. The sequence continues at coordinate 1,486 of JBEANX010000355.1, read as the reverse complement.
CGGCCACATCTTGCGTACGCAGTTGGCCACCCACCACCGGCACACCCTCTTCGGTGCAGCGGTCTTCAAAGGCGAGTTGTTCGTACAAGGTCTGATGGGCCAGCAGCAAGCTGTTGCTGTGCAGAGCCTGAGCCTCATCGGGCACGCTGATCTCCAGCCGTTGTTCGGCATGGATGTGGGCTAGCGCCAGCCGCTGCCGCCTGGCGATGTCGGGTTGCTCAGAAAAATCGGCGCGCAGTGCCCGGGCAATGTGCACCGGGTGGGTGCTTTGCCCCTCGATGCGGTTGGAGTAATAAGAGTTCATGGCCCGCACCAAAGCGCGCAAGGCCTGCAGCGTGGTGGGGTGGGCAGCGCCTTGCAAGCGCAGGGCTGATTCGATCACGGGGCGGGCGCGACGGCACAGCTCGTCCCATTGCCGGGTGGGCAGCAAGGGCTCGAACTGGTGTGGCTGGTCGTAGGCCGACACCGTGATGGGCTTGATGGACATGATTTGCCGGTTTATTTGCAGATCATTTTTGCAAAATAACCTTTGAATGTCAACAGCTTAATGGATCAGTGCGGCTGAGACGAAGGACTTTTTTGCCGATCTTTTTGCCTCACATGCCCTGCTGCATCCTCATCCGCTTGGCCACTTCTTCATCCCGAGCATCGTCGATCTCGCGGATCACATCGCCCAGGTTCACAGCCTTGTGCTGGGCCTTGAACTGGCCGGTGAGCACCGTGTCGGTGGTGAGCAGGCCGCGCTCATAGAGCGACCAGATCTCGGGCCCGAAATCAGTCGCCAGCAGCTCAGGGGCGAACTGCCCGAAGAAGTCCTTCAGGTTGGTCACGTCACGCAGCAGCATGCGCTGGGCGTGGTTGTTGCCGGCGGCATCGACCGCCTGAGGCAGGTCGATGATGACGGGGCCGTCAGCCGCCAGCAGGATGTTGAACTCTGACAAGTCGCCATGCACCACGCCTGCACACAGCATGCGCACCACCTCTTTGATCAATGAGGCATGGTGGGCCAGGGCTTCGTCCGCCGTGAAGGCCACGTCGTTCAGGCGCGGGGCGGCGTCGCCTTCCGAGTCAGCCACCAGCTCCATCAAGAGCACGCCGTCGATGAACTGATAAGGCGTGGGCACGCGCACGCCGGCAGCGGCCAGGCGATAGAGGGCGTCGACCTCGGCACTTTGCCAGGCGGCCTCTTGTGCCTCGCGGCCAAACTTGGTGCCCTTGGCCATGGCACGGGCCTGGCGGCTGTTCTTGACCTTGCGGTTCTCGGTGTAATCGACCGCCTGGCGGAAGCTGCGATGCGTGGCCTCTTTGTAGACCTTGGCGCACAGGGTGGCATCACCCTGGCGGACCACAAAGACCATGGCTTCCTTGCCGCTCATGAGCTGGCGCACCACCGTGTCAATCAGACCTTCTTCTATCAATGCTTGCAATCTCGGAGGTGGTTTCATAAAGGGTATTTTGCGCTGACTCGTTACCATTGTTGGCATGA
>JBEANX010000354.1:0-6847 GCA_041165245.1 Pseudomonadota bacterium | reverse complement strand
ACCTTGACCTGCGCGCCTTCAGCCAGACCCAGCTCGGCCCACAGGGCTTGAGGCAGGCTGGCCACGGGGGCCGCAGCGTCAGCCGTGGCTTGCAAGGAGGGCGAGCGACGCACCAGGGCGTCGGCGCTGTAGATGGGCACATCGGCGATGCGCTCCAGACCACCACCCGAGGCGGTGATGCTGATGGCAGCACCGGTCTGGTTGGACAGCTTGGCGGGGATGCCAGCGATGTCGCCCAGGGCCTTGGCCTTGACTTCTTCGGAGGTGTCGAAATCGAAGTTCGACACGCCCAGCACGTTGCCCAGCACGCGCAGGACCTTCCATGCAGGGCGGGCTTCGCCCAAAGGCTTGACCACGCCGTGGAAGCTCTGCACACGGCCTTCGGCGTTCACGAAGGTGCCGGAGGTTTCAGAGAACGGCGCGATGGGCAGCAGCACATCGGCGTAATCGGTGGCGCCTGTCTTGAAAGCGGACAAGCTGACCACCATCTCTGCATTGGCCAGAGCTGTGCGTGCAGCCGAAGGGTTGCTTGAGTCGAACTCAGGCTCTGCGTTGAGCAGTAGCACAGCCTTCAGACCACCACCGGAGAGCATTTGAGCCGCGTTCAAACCACCACTCTGCGGTTGCGCACCCACCAACTGAGCACCGACCGAATTGGCCGCTTCACCCAGGAAGCCCAGGGTAGCGCCCGTTTGCGTGGCGATCCACTGGGCCAGGGCCTGCAGGCTGGAGGCTTGCGGGTGTTGAACCGCGGCATTGCCCAGCAAGATGGCCTTGCGCTCACCAGAGATCAGCGAAGCCGCGATGGCCTGAGCCGCTTCGGTGGCTGTGCCATTGCAAGGGATGGCCACGTTCAATTGATTGGCAACCGCCACTGCCACGTCGCCCAGGGCCTGGGCCCAGGCGCTTGGGGCCACGGTCACGCGTTGGGCCAGGGACAGCAGCCAGTCGTCGTTGGTGGCGCCAATCGCGCTGATGGCAGCGCCCTTCTTGGCCGCCTGACGCAGGCGCGAGGCAAACAGCGGGTGGTCCTTGCGCAGGAAGGAGCCGACCACCAGGGCCGCATCCAGGCTGGACAACTCGGCCACGCTCAGTCCCAGCCAGCGGGCACCGTTGCCGGTGGCAAAGTCTGCATGGCGCAGGCGGGTGTCGACGTTGTCGCTGCCCAGGCCACGAACCAGCTCGCCAAGCAGGAAGAGCTCTTCCACGGTGCTGTGGGCCGTGCCCAATGCGCCGATGGCAGCCACGCCATGGTCGTTCTTGACGCCCTTGAGGCCATTGGCCACGTATTCCAGGGCCGTGGTCCAGTCCACTTCACGCCAGACGCCGCCCTGCTTGAGCATGGGCTTGGTCAGGCGCTGTTCGCTGTTCAGGGCTTCGTAGCTGAAGCGATCGCGGTCAGCCAGCCAGCATTCGTTGACTTCTTCGTTCTCGAAGGGCACCACGCGCAGGACCTTGCCGTTCTTGACCTGCACGATCAGGTTCGAACCGGTGGAGTCGTGCGGGCTGACGCTCTTGCGGCGCGACAGCTCCCAGGTGCGAGCGCTGTAGCGGAAGGGCTTGCTGGTCAGGGCTCCGACAGGGCAGATGTCGATCATGTTGCCCGACAGCTCCGAATCGATCGACTGGCCCACAAAGGTCTCGATCTCGGAGTGCTCACCGCGGTGAACCATGCCGAGTTCCATCACGCCAGCGATTTCCTGGCCGAAACGAACGCAGCGGGTGCACTGGATGCAGCGGCTCATCTCCTGCATGGAGATCAGCGGGCCGACATCCTTGGGGAAGACCACGCGCTTTTCTTCTTCGTAGCGCGACTTGCTGCCACCATAGCCCACGGCCAGGTCTTGCAACTGGCACTCACCGCCCTGGTCGCAGATGGGGCAATCCAGCGGGTGGTTGATCAGCAGAAACTCCATCACCGATTGCTGGGCCTTGATGGCCTTTTCGCTCTTGGTGCGGATGATCATGCCTTGCGTGACCGGGGTGGCGCAGGCCGGCATGGGCTTGGGCGCCTTCTCGATGTCCACGAGGCACATGCGGCAGTTGGCCGCGATCGACAACTTCTTGTGATAACAGAAGTGCGGGATGTAGGTGCCGTTTTCTTCGGCCGCACGGATGACCATGCTGCCTTCTTGGGCTTGGACCTTGCGGCCGTCGATTTCGATTTCAACCATAGCGTTACTCACCTTTGAGGGCGCGCGTGCGGGCTTCCGCAGGGCCGCCCCAAGGAAGACCAGCCCCCTCGGGGGGCAGCGAGGTAATCCGAGCGTGGGGGCGCTTAGACATAGGCCGGGACCATGCAGGTCTTGTGTTCGATGTGGTGCACGAACTCGTCGCGGTAGTGCTTGATGAAAGCACGCACCGGCATCGCAGCCGCATCACCCAGCGCACAGATGGTGCGGCCCTGGATGTTGTCGGCCACCGAGTTCAGCATGTCGATGTCTTCTGGACGGCCCTTGCCGTTCTCGATGCGGTCCATCATGCGCCACAGCCAGCCAGTGCCTTCGCGGCAAGGCGTGCACTGACCGCAGGACTCATGCATGTAGAAGTAGCTCAGGCGCAGCAGGCTCTTGACCATGCAGCGCGAGTCGTCCATCACGATGACAGCGCCAGAACCCAGCATGGAGCCGGCCTTGGCGATGGAGTCATAGTCCATCGTGCAGTCCATCATGATGTTGGCGGGCAGCACGGGCATGGACGAACCACCAGGGATCACGGCCTTGAGCTTGCGCCCTGCCCTGACGCCACCGGCCAGCTCCAGCAGCGTGCTGAAAGGCGTGCCCATGGGGATCTCGTAGTTGCCAGGGCGCTCGACGTCGCCAGAAATCGAGAACAGCTTGGTGCCGCCGTTGTTGGGCTTGCCCACGTTCAGGAAGGCTTCACCACCGTTGCGGATGATCCAGGGAACGGCCGCAAAGGTTTCGGTGTTGTTGATCGTGGTGGGCTTGCCGTACACGCCAAAGCTGGCGGGGAACGGCGGCTTGAAGCGGGGCTGCCCCTTCTTGCCTTCGATCGATTCGATCAGGGCGGTTTCTTCGCCACAGATGTAGGCGCCAAAACCATGGTGCGCATGCAGCTGGAAGCTGAAGTTGCTGCCCATGATCTGGTTGCCCAGATAGCCAGCGGCACGCGCTTGCTCCAGGGCCTCTTCGAAGCGCTCATAGACTTCAAAGATTTCGCCGTGGATGTAGTTGTAGCCCACGGTGATGCCCATGGCGTAGGCCGCAATGGCCATGCCTTCGATCACGGTGTGCGGGTTGAAGCGCAGGATCTCGCGGTCCTTGCAGGTGCCGGGCTCGCCCTCGTCGGAGTTGCACACCAGGTACTTCTGGCCGGGGAAGGCCTTGGGCATGAAGCTCCACTTCAGGCCGGTGGGAAAGCCAGCACCGCCACGGCCACGCAGCGCAGAAGTTTTCACTTCAGCGATGACCTGGTCCTGGGTCATGCCCTCGCCACCGTCCTTGCCCAGGATCTTGCGCAGCGCCGCGTAACCACCGCGCTCTTCGTATTCTTTGAGGCCCCAGTTGTTGCCGTCGATGCCGGCATAGATCTGTGGGGTGATGTGACGGCTGTGGAGGGTTTCCTTGCCAGTCGACTGGAATTTGGAGAGATCAAGCGTCATTTTGCTGCCTCACTTGGCCTGGGCCTTGAGCGAAGCCAGGAGTTCATCCAGGCGCTCATTGCTCAGGTAACTGACCATGTGGCGGTCGTTGACCAGCGCCACGGGTGCGTCGGCGCATGCGCCCAGGCACTCGGACTGCTGCACCGTGAACAGGCCATCGGCCGTGGTGCCACCAGGCTCCACACCGAGGCGTTCGCACACATGGTGCAGGGCCTTTTGGCCGTCACGCAACTGGCAAGGCAGGTTGGTGCACACGTTCAGTTTGAACTGGCCCACCGGCTGCTGGTTGTACATGTTGTAGAAGGTGACGACTTCGTGCACCGCGATGGCAGGCATGCCAATGTAGTCGGCCACTTCCTTCTCGCTCTCGGGCGAGATCCAGCCGCGTTCTTGCTGGAGGATGGACAGGCAGGCCATGACCGCCGAGACGCGCTGGTCGGCCGGGTACTTGGCCAGTTCGCGGTCGAAACGCGCTTGGGTTTGTTCGCTCAACATAAGGTGTCTGTTTCGCTCATCAATGCGTGAAGTGGCCGATCACCGGTCGATCTCACCGAACACGATGTCCATCGTGCCGATGATGGCCACCGCGTCGGCGATCATGTGGCCGCGGCCCATTTCGTCAAGCGCTGCCAGATGGGGGAAGCCGGGGGCGCGGATCTTCAAGCGGTAAGGCTTGTTGGCGCCGTCAGAGGACAGGTAGATGCCGAACTCGCCCTTGGGGTGCTCCACCGCTGCGTAGGCTTCGCCTTCGGGCACGTGGAAGCCTTCGGTGAAGAGCTTGAAGTGGTGGATCAGCTCTTCCATCGAGGTCTTCATCTCGACGCGCGAAGGCGGAGCCACCTTGTGGTTGTCGGTGATGACAGGGCCGGGGTTCTTCTTGAGCCAGTCCACGCACTGCTTGATGATGCGGTTGGACTGACGCAACTCTTCCACTCGGACCAGGTAGCGGTCGTAGCAGTCGCCGTTCTTGCCCACAGGGATGTCGAAATCCATGTTGGCATAGACGTCGTAAGGCTGCTGCTTGCGCAAGTCCCAGGCGATGCCCGAGCCACGCAGCATGGCGCCCGTGAAGCCCATGTTCAGGGCGCGCTCAGGGCTGACCACACCGATGCCCACGGTGCGCTGCTTCCAGATGCGGTTGTCGGTGAGCAGGGTTTCGTACTCGTCGACCAGCTTGGGGAAGCGCTGCGTGAAGTCTTCGATGAAGTCCAGCATCGTGCCCTGGCGGTTGCGGTTGAGCTGGTCAATCGCGCGCTGGTTCTTGATCTTGTTGACCTTGTACTGGGGCATCACGTCCGGCAGGTCACGATAGACACCACCGGGACGGAAGTAGGCCGCGTGCATGCGAGCGCCGGACACAGCTTCATACAAGTCGAACAGGTCTTCACGCTCGCGGAAGCAATAGATGAAGATGTTCATCGCGCCGCAGTCCAGACCGTGCGCGCCCAGCCACATCAGGTGGTTCAGGATGCGGGTGATCTCGGAGAACATCACGCGGATGTACTGCGCACGCATGGGCACGTCCAGGCCCATCATCTTTTCGATGGCCAGGCAATACGCGTGCTCGTTGCACATCATCGAGACGTAATCCAGGCGGTCCATGTAGGGCAGCGACTGGATGAAGGTCTTCGATTCGGCCAGCTTCTCGGTGGCGCGGTGCAGCAGGCCGATGTGGGGGTCAGCGCGCTGGATGACTTCGCCGTCCAACTCCAGCACCAGGCGCAACACGCCGTGTGCAGCGGGGTGCTGCGGACCGAAGTTCAGGGTGTAGTTCTTGATTTCTGCCATGGTTCTCAAGCCTCAGCTCAGTGCAGACCACCGTACTTGTCTTCACGGATGATGCGCGGGGTGATCTCGCGCAATTCGATGGACACGGGCTGATAGATCACGCGACGCTGCTCGGCGTCGTAACGCATTTCGACGTGGCCGTTGGTCGGGAAGTCCTTGCGGAAAGGGTGCCCGATGAAGCCGTAGTCGGTCAGGATGCGGCGCAGGTCTTCGTGGCCATCAAAGACGATGCCGTAGAGGTCAAACGCTTCGCGCTCGAACCAGCTTGCGCTGTTCCACACAGGGGTGATGGCCGCCACGATGGGGAAATCATCATCCGTGGCAAAAACCTTCAGGCGCAAGCGCCAGTTTTTGCTGACCGACAGCAGGTGCGAGACCACGCAGAAGCGAGGGCCCTCGGTGTAGATGGACTCGGCGCCATCTTTGTAGGCCGAGTAGTCCATGCCGCACAGGTCCACCAGTTGCTCGAAGCGCAGGCTGGGGTGGTCACGCAGTGTGGTCGCAATGGCGAAGTAATCGGCGGCCTTGACGGTGAGCGTGAGTTCGCCCAAGGCCAGGTCGAGGCGAACGATCTTGTCGCCCAGCACTTCTTGCAGCGCTGCTTGCAGGGTGTCGAGTTTGATGCTCATGGGTGCGCCTTGCCTTACCGTGCGATGGTGTTTTCACGGCGGATCTTGGCTTGCAGCTGCAAGATGCCGTACAGGAGGGCTTCTGCTGTGGGTGGGCAGCCAGGCACGTACACATCAACCGGCACGATGCGATCGCAACCGCGAACCACCGAGTAGCTGTAGTGGTAATAACCACCGCCGTTGGCACACGAGCCCATGGAGATCACCCAACGGGGCTCGGCCATCTGGTCGTACACCTTGCGCAGGGCGGGTGCCATCTTGTTGCACAAGGTGCCGGCCACGATCATCAGGTCAGACTGACGTGGGCTGGGACGGAACAACATGCCGAAACGGTCGATGTCGTAGCGGGCCGCGCCCGCATGCATCATTTCAACGGCGCAGCAGGCCAGACCGAAAGTCATGGGCCACATCGAACCGGTCTTGGACCAGTTGATGAGTGTGTCAGCCGTGGTGGTGATGAAGCCTTCTTTGAAGACGCCTTCGATGCCCATTTGAAGCTACCTTTAGATTTGCTCGACGCTTTGGCTCATGCCAGGATCAATGCTGGTTCATTCCCAGTCGAGGGCGCCCTTTTTCCACTCGTAGGCAAAGCCCACAACGAGGATGCCCAGGAACAGCATGATGGTCCAGAAGCCCGCCGGGCCGATTTCCTTGAGCGAAACAGCCCAAGGGAACAAGAAGGCGATTTCCAGGTCGAAAAGGATGAAGAGGATGGCCACGAGGTAGTAACGAACATCGAACTTCATGCGAGCGTCTTCGAAAGCCTCGAAGCCACACTCGTAAGGGGAGTTCTTCTGCTCGTCGGGCT
>JBEANX010000353.1:0-4708 GCA_041165245.1 Pseudomonadota bacterium | reverse complement strand
TCATGCTGCCGGCCTCGCCGATGGCTGCCTCGCCGGGGTCGAGTTCGACCTCCACGCAGTGCATCTCACTGCCCCCGATTTCAAAATCGACCACGTCCATGCTCATGGGAATATGCTCCTGAAAACAACATCAATGCTTTGGTTCGCACCGCGTGGCGTCTAAACACACCCGGCGTGCGCCAGGCCTGCAAACGACCGCACAATTCGCACTGTGCACACGCCCGCCGACGGCTCGATTGTGCGCGAGACACAAGAACCATTCTGACTGAACCGATGCTCACGCTGGGGACCCTGCACGCGCCAACGCTTTACATCACCGTGACGGTGATCATGGTTGCGGCCGCCTCCATCTTGACCTACGTGGGCCTGACCCAGCGCACTTACCGGGGTTTCTGGTGGTGGGTGTGGGCCCAGTGGTTGAACCTGGCCAGTGCCGTGTGCCTGCTCTACTTGCAGGAGTGGCCGGTGTTGCTGGCCGTGTCTGCGCTGCTGGCCCTGCAGTGGCCCATCACCATGTTGACGGGCTTGCGAAGTTTCTACGTGCGTTCTGACATGGTCGCCCCACCCTGGGTGGATCGCACCTTGCTGGCAGGCTCGTTCCTGCTCTGGCTGGGCGTGCGAATGCTCTATCCGGATGATGCGGCCGCACGCGTGGCCGCCTTCACCATCGGCGCCATGGCCTGCTATGGCTATTCAGCCGCGATGGTGCTGTCCATGCCCGAGTACCGCCGCAGCGCCCACATCAAGGCACTGGCCATCTTCTTTGGCATTGCCATTCCCATCCAGACGCCCAGGCTCATCGAAAGCCTGCAGGCCTGGGGCTCTCCTGCGACCAATCCTGATTTCGTCGCCCAACAACCCGCGCTGGTGCTGGCCTTGACGGTGGGCGTGCTGGCAGCCGTCTACATGGGTTTGATGCTGACTTACGAGCGCACCGAGCAAGACCTGCGCGAATCTCAGCGCCAGTTACGGCTCATGGTCGATCTGGACATGCTCACGCAGCTGCCCAATCGCGTGCATTTCCTGGAATCTGCCCGCCAATCGGTGCGCTTGTCCAAACCGGGCTCGTGCACCTTGATGCTGTTCGACATCGACCATTTCAAGGACATCAACGAACAGCACGGCCATGCGGCCGGTGATTCGGCGCTCAAGTTGGTCTCCAGCGTCGTGCGTGCCATGTTGCGGGGCCGTGACTTGGTGGGGCGCATTGGGGGCGATCAATTCGTCTCACTTTTGCCCGAGACCAGCATGCCCGACGCCATGCACGTGGCCGAACGCATGGCCTGACACATCGCCGACAAGCAAGACAGTGGCAACCGCCGCCCCGTTCAATTGAGCTTTGGCTTGATCCTGGTTCAAGGCGACGAGACCCTGGAACACGCCATACACCGCGCCTCTGAGGCCTTGGCCGAAGCCAAGCGCCAAGGCCGCAACTGTGTGGTCTCTGCCAGCACCCAAGATGATGGCAGCTTCCGCCTGGTGGCCGTGCGTGCCCTGGGCCCCATGGCTTGACCCCTTTCCCCACATGACACAACACTACGACGCCGTCGTCATCGGCGCAGGCGCAGCCGGCCTTTTTTGTGCCGGTGCTGCCGGCCAATTGGGCTTGAAGGTGCTGGTCATCGACCACGCCACCAAGGTGGCCGAGAAGATCCGCATCTCGGGTGGCGGGCGCGCCAACTTCACCAACCGCGAAGCCACGCCCGCCAACTACCTGGGCGAGAACCCACATTTTTGCCGCTCGGCCTTGGCTCAGTACCCCAGCGGCGACTTCATTGCACTGGTCAAATCACACGGCATTGCCTTTCATGAAAAGCACAAAGGCCAGCTGTTTTGCGACCGTAGCGCGCAGGACCTGATCGACATGCTGCTGGCCGAATGCGCCAAGGGCGGTGTCGATCGCTGGCAACCCTGCTCAGTGAGCGCCGTTCGCAGCGCACAGGCTGACAGCCACCGCTTCGAGATCGACACCGACCGCGGCCTGGTGACGTGCCAGCACTTGGTCATCGCCACGGGCGGGCTTTCCATCCCCAAGATCGGCGCCACCGATTTTGGCCAGCGCTTGGCCCAGCAGTTCGGGCACCGCATCGTGCCGCTGCGCCCCGCCCTGGTACCGATGACATTCGACGCGCAGCAATGGGCTCGCTGGTCGGCGATGTCAGGCGTGGCGCTGCCAGTGACGGTGTCAGTCACGCCACCGCCCCCGGGCGGCAAGGGCAAAGCCAAACCGGTGAACTTCGATGAAGACCTGCTCTTCACCCACCGTGGTTTGAGCGGCCCGGCCGTCTTGCAAATCTCCAGCTATTGGGCCGAGGGCCTGCCCTTGAGCATCAACCTCGCGCCGGGCCTGGCCTTGAGTGCTGCGCTCAAGCAAGCCAAGCAAGGCAGCAAGCGTCAGCTCTCGACCGTCTGGCGTGACATGCTGCCTCAAACCATCCCCCAACGGCTGGCTCAAGCCTGGCTGCAGGACACGGCTCAACAGGCGCCAGGCTTGCGGGAGGAAGCCCCTGCCGCCGAGGTGAAAGACAAAGACCTCGACACCCTGGGCCAATCGGCCAACGCCTGGCAGATCACGCCAAATGGCACCGAGGGCTATGCCAAGGCTGAAGTCACCGCCGGTGGCGTGGACACCCGCGAAATCAGCTCGCAAACCATGGAAAGCCGCCTGCAGACTGGCTTGTATTTCATCGGCGAAGTCATGGACGTAACGGGCTGGCTGGGCGGCTACAACTTCCAATGGGCCTGGTCCAGCGGCATGGCTTGTGCCAAAGGCATGGCCGCCGCCCACACAGCAAGCTAAGATTCGCCCCATGAGCTCTACCCACTTCGGTTTCGAAACCGTCGACGAATCCCAAAAGGCCAGCCGTGTGCGCGGCGTCTTTGACTCCGTGGCCGGCAAGTACGACATCATGAACGACCTGATGTCCATGGGCCTGCACCGCCTTTGGAAGGCCTACACCATCGCCGCCAGCGGCGTGCGCGAGGGCCACAAGGTGTTGGACATTGCCGGCGGCACGGGCGACTTGGCCAAGGCCTTCGCCCAACGCGTGGGCCCGCATGGCACCGTGGTTCACACCGACATCAACGAAGCCATGCTCAGCACCGGCCGTGACCGCCTGGTCAACGAAGGCCTGATGCTGCCCACCACCATCTGTGACGCCGAGTTCCTGCCCTTCCCCACGGGCACGTTTGACATCGTCACCGTGGCCTTCGGCCTGCGCAACATGACGCACAAGGACGCCGCCCTGAAGGAGATGTGCCGCGTGCTCAAGCCAGGCGGCCGCCTGCTGGTGCTGGAGTTCTCCAAGGTGGCCAAGCCCTTGGAGAAGGCCTATGACTTCTACAGCTTCAAGCTGCTGCCCAAAATCGGCAAGGTCGTGGCCAATGACGAAGACAGCTACCGCTACCTGGCCGAATCCATCCGCATGCACCCTGATCAGGCCACGCTCAAAGCCATGATGAAAGACGCGGGCTTTGGCCACGTCGACGTGCACAACATGACGGGTGGCGTCGTGGCCCTGCACATGGGCCTGAAGTGCTGATCCAAGCGCACTGAGACGCGAGCGCTTTGCTCAGTGCGCTGCGCCCAGCAGGGCCTGCTTGAGGTGTTCACCCACCGGGTGCTCGCCCAGCCAGATCTTCAGGATGGCGCGGTAGAGATCGGCACCGGGCACCTGATCCAGCACCTTCGTCTCGTTGACCTGCACCGAGCTGCCTGCCCCGGGTTGGTAATCCATCTCGATGACGGAACCCTTGGGCAACTCGCCCAAGCCATTCATGGCGGCCTCCAGGGCATCCAGGCGGGTGCTGAGTGCGGACTGCTCGCTCGTGCTGAGGTTGACCTCCATGGTCTGGCGCATGCTGTGACCCAGGTCCTTGCCGTGCAGATCGCGCATGGTGACCAAGTGCAATCGCTTGGCGCCTTCCATGCTGAAGACCTGGTCCGCATCGGCCGCAGTTCGCGGCAGGTAAAGCGCCACCACGTAGGCACGAAACATGGCCACAGCACGCATGCCTGCGCCATTGACGCGGAGCACCTCTGAGCCCACTTTCGTGGTCTCAGCCAGCGCCACACCCGACACCTCCAAGGCATGCGCCTGAAGCGAGATCAAACTGGCTGCAAGGACAGCGAATCGCATGGCAGGTCGAAAGGTGCGGCCCATGCGTGCCGGCCATGTCATTTCAGGCATGCTTGAATATTGACACAAATAGACACAATCTCACTCGTGTTTTCCCCTGCACTGGCTCTACAACATTCCGTCAGGATGGTGCGTCGGTATGATTCGCGCTTCGCCAGCGTCTCACGCAGGTCTTTGAACGTTTGATGTCAGCCCCACCCTCGAAAAAAGCCGCGCGCGCCAAGCCCGTGGCCGCCCCCGCGCCGCAAACCGCTGTGGCGGCAGCGCGTGCCTACACGGTAGACGATCTGGCCCAGCTGACGGGCGTGACCGTGCGTAACATCCGTGCCTATCAAACCGCAGGTTTGCTCGAGCCACCCACCCTTCAAGGGCGCCTGGCGCTGTATGACAAGCAGCACCTGGGTCGGCTGGAGCTGATCCGCGAGTTGCGCTCTTTGGGATTTGGCCTCGACGCCATTGCCGACATGCTGGCCAAGGTGCCGCGCTCGGCCGCCTCACCCTACGCCTTGATCGCGCAGATGTTCTCGCGGGGTTTCTTCCAGGTCGAGCAACCTGAGCGCAAGACCATG
>JBEANX010000352.1:0-3333 GCA_041165245.1 Pseudomonadota bacterium | reverse complement strand
CAAGCGTTCGTGTTTGTCAACAGCAAGCTCGGCTGCGCCAAGCTGGCGCGCTCGCTGGAGCGCGAAGGCTTGAAAACCACCGCGCTGCACGGCGACAAAAGTCAGGACGAGCGCCTGAAGGCGCTGGACGCATTCAAAAAAGGCGAAGTCGACCTGCTGGTGTGTACCGATGTGGCGGCACGCGGCCTGGACATCAAGGACGTGCCTGCAGTGTTCAACTTCGACATCCCCTTCAACGCCGAAGACTATGTGCACCGCATTGGCCGCACGGGTCGTGCTGGCGCGTCGGGGCTGGCCGTGTCGCTGGTCAGTGGCTCGGATGCCCGCCTGATGGCCGACATCGAAAAGCTGATCAAGAAGAAGATCGACGTCGAGGCCATCGAGGTCGAGCCCGCCTTCGAGCGCCGCCCCAGCTTCCGCCGTGAGCGCCGCGATGAGGACGATCGCCCGGAAGGCGGCGCCGCCATCCGTGGTGAGACGCGTGAGTCGTCGCGTGAATCTTCCCGTGAATCGACGCGTGAGTCAGCACCTCGCGAAGTGCGCTCGTCGCGCCCTGCGCCTCGTCGCCCCAGCGACCCTTTCTTTGACAAGCCCTACGAGCCTTCCAACCCAGAATCGACGCCTGTTTGGGACAACCAGCCAGAGTCAGCTGCCCCGGGTGTCGGCGCGGGCCCTGGCGCCGGTGGTGGTGCCAGCAGTGGCAGCGCCTTCTCGCGTTTCATCAAGCCCAAGCGCAAGGTGGCTGCCTTGCTGGGCGGTTCGGGCACAGCGGGCAAGTGATGCTCATGCCGTGAGTGCGCCTCGAGCGAATTGATGGGTTTGAAAGCCACCTTCGGGTGGCTTTTTTCATGGCTGACGCCTTTCTTTGTGGCCACATCCATGCCGCAGTGTCTCAAGAATGACGGCCGTAACGTCTTGTGACAAACGGTTTTCGTTCCGTGGCAACATCGCGCCCAGGAAATGTCCGAGGGAAGATCAAGCTAAGCTGATCGCATCAACGCGAACAAGGCTGTGCTTGCTTGAGGCGCCGCAGTGCGCACCTGACCCTCGGTGAATGAATCAGGGTGGCGGTTGGGCGAATTCATGTGTGAATTCGGTTCGAGTGTGTTTGTTCTCCTCCTCCCTGTTTGAAGTGGGGCCGGCTTTGGCTTGGCCCGATCACCAACAGCATGAAACAGGGACACCATGCTCACAGACCTAGAAATCCAGCAGTTGCCTAAGCCAACGCGGCCCGAAGCCGCGCGCTTTCTGGCTCAAGCCACCATGGGCTTCAACATCAGCGACCTCAACTTTCTGGTAGCCAACGGCTACTGGGTCTGGTTGGAGACTCAATTCAGCATTCCGATCACCGAGCAGCCTAGTCACTACGACTGGCTCATGGCCAAGTACGCTTACTTGGACAGAGATGGTGCAAGTATTTTCAATCGGTCTGCCTACCGCGCAGCCGTAGAGGGGCGAGACCAACTGCGTCAACGCATGACCTATGCGCTCAGCCAGATCCTTGTGGTCTCAGGCACCACAAACCAGGTGCTTCCCTATTACTACTATGCCTTGGCGGGCTACTACGACCTGCTTGGCCAGAATGCCTTTGGCAACTATGGCAACTTGCTGTTTGAGGTGTCTCGCACGCTGATCATGGCCAATTTCTTGACCTTCCTGGGCAGCAGCAAGCAGGTGGGCACCACGAGTCCGGACGAGAACTACGCACGCGAGATCCAGCAACTTTTCACCATCGGTGTCAACAGCTTGGCGCGAAGCAACAGCTTGCCTGTGGTTCCGTCTCAGTCAGTCACCGGGGCCACCGTTGATGCTTACGACATCGGCCACATTCGAGAGCTGGCCAAGGTGTTCACAGGCTGGAGCCTCAGCAGGGGCTTCGTGAATCCAAGAGATCAGAAGGCAGGCAGCCACGGCCTGCAATTCACGCCTGCCAACCACGATCAGAGTGCCATCGTCCTGGAGTACCCCCTGTACAACTCAGCGGGCGATAAGCTGCCTTCCCACTTCATCACCATCCCTGCCGGCAGTGATGGCCTGGCCCGCAAGAAGACTGCTGTGCTGGGCCTGGTGGCGCACCCCAACACAGGTGCTTACATCTCGCGCCAGCTCATCCAGCGCATGGTTACCAGCAACCCGTCGTCTGACTACGTGACGCGTGTTGCCAATGTCTTCAGGCAAGAAGCGGGCGGCAACCTCAAGAACGTGCTCAAGGCCATTTTGTTTGACAAGAGCCTGTTTGTCGGCACCCGCCGCACAGCTGGCCTGGACGCCAGTGACAGAGAGTTCGGCAAAGTACGCGAGCCCTATTTGCGTTTGACCCAATGGGGCCGATTGTTCGGTGCCCAATCTGTCTCGGCGAAGTGGGACATTGGTGACATCTACCGACGCGAGCGCTTCAACCAAGCCCCGCTGATGGCACCCAATGTTTTCAACTTCTACAGGCCTGGCTATGTGCCTCCCAGCAGTGTGGCGGCCAGGTTGACCAAGACACGATCGGACACCAAGTACAAAGAGCCCATCGTGGCGCCTGAATTTCAGATCACCAACGAGTACACCACCTTGACCTACATGGGGGCCCTCTACGAAGCGATGGACCCGGACAGAGGCGTCAGTGGAACCCGCGATGTTATCTCCAACTACAGCGGCTGGACATCCAAGGCCAGCAACCCAGCAGCGCTGGTCGATGAATTGAACACCATGTTGGCCGCCGGGCGAATAAACGCCACGGCCATCGCCAGCATCGTGCAAGCCGTTGGGACCATGGCTGGGGGCAACGAGGTGGAGCGTCGGCTTCGCGTACAGACCGCGGCCCTCCTCATCATGATCTCGCCAGAGTACATCGTTCAAAAATAAACAGGGGATACCAATGAAACAAACTCGCCGCAGTTTCTTGCAGCAATCTGCCGTGACGGCAGGCTCCAGTTGGCTGGGCACGCTGGCTGCCATCAGCGATGCTGCCGCTGCCACCAGTGATGACTACAGGGCCCTGGTTTGTGTTTTTCTTGAAGGTGGTATGGACCATGCCAACTCGGTCATTCCGACCGGGTCTGATCAACATGGCTATTACAAAAAGCAGCGGGCTGCCCTCGCCGTACCGCTCGAAAAAGTGCGGCTGCTGCCAGGGCAGAACTATGGCCTGAGCCCTGAGTTGACTGGGCTCCAAGACCTGTTCACACAAACCCCTTCACCGCTGGCCATCTTGTTGAACGTGGGGACCTTGGAGGGCCCGACGGTGCGGGTCCAGACAGAGCCAAACGGCACAGTGCGCGGCTTCGGGGATACACCGGTTTACTACAACCCGGTTCGCAACCCCAAAAATGCGCAGGGCACGAC
>JBEANX010000351.1:0-3192 GCA_041165245.1 Pseudomonadota bacterium | reverse complement strand
GGCGTGAACATGCACGTGAACGCCGGTGAAATCGTCAGCCTGCTGGGCCGCAATGGCTCGGGGCGCTCCACCACGGTCAAGACCATCATGGGCCTGGTTGAAGGCACGGGCGACATCCAATGGGGTGGCAAGAACATCCTGGGCCACAAGACCTTTGACATTGCCCGATCCGGCATTGGCTACGTGCCTGAGAGCCGAGACATTTTCCCCAAGCTCACGGTCGAGCAGAACCTGCTGCTGGGCGTGCAGTCGGGTCGCAGCAAAAAGAACCGCTGGAACCTCACCGACATGTACGGCATGTTCCCGCGCCTGAAGGAGCGCCAGCACACCGAAGCGGGCGTGCTGTCGGGTGGCGAGCAGCAGATGCTCACCCTGTGCCGCACCCTGATGGGTGACCCTGACCTGATCATGATCGACGAGCCCACCGAGGGACTGGCGCCCAAGATCGTGGAGCTGGTGGGCCAGTACCTCCAGGAGCTCAAGAGGCGCGGTCTGGGCGTTCTGTTGGTCGAGCAAAAGCTCACCATTGCCCTGGACATCTCCCAGCGTTGCTACGTGATGGGCCACGGCGAAATGGTTTTTGAAGGCTCGCCCGACGAGCTGCGCGGCAACGACGCCATCCGCAAGGAGTGGCTGGAAGTCTGACGTGATGTCAAGCTTCATCCGACGTCATTAAGGCGTCATTGCCAAAGCGCCGGGCCCATCTTGCAATCCCACTGCAACATGGGCCCAACTATTCTTACAATGGATCTTTTCAGATTCAATCTGCAACTTTCACATCGAGTGAGCCAGGCATGAGCACCTCTTACAACGTCACCGACGGCGTGGCCGTCATCACCCTGGAAAACCCACCCGTCAATGGCCTGGGGCAGGGCACCCGGGCAGGCATCGTCGATGGCATCACCAAGGCCACGGCCGACGCATCGGTCAGCGCAGTGGTCATCATCGGCTCCGGCAAGGTGTTTTGCGGCGGCGCCGACATCAAGGAATTCGGCTCGCCCAAGGCAGGCGCTGAACCCAATCTGCATGTGGTGATCGAGACGGTTGAAAACTCGACCAAGCCCGTCGTGGCGGCCATCCATGGCGTGGCCATGGGCGGTGGTCTGGAGCTGGCCCTGGGCTGCCACTACCGCGTGGTGGTGCCCGGTGCCCAGATCGCACTGCCCGAAGTGAACATCGGCATCGTGCCGGGCGCAGGTGGCACGCAGCGCCTGCCGCGCGTACTGGGCGTGGAAGCGGCCCTGCAGATGATCACCACCGGCGCATCGGTGCCCAGCGAGAAGCTGGCCAAGGCGCCCGGCCAGAAGCTGTTTGACCAACTGGTCGAGGGTGATCTGCTGCCTGCCGCCATCGCCTTTGCCAAGGGTGTGGCTGGCGTGCGCCCGCTGCCTTCCGTGCGTGACCTGAGCGTGGCCGCACCGCTGGACGCCGAGGCCTTCAACAAGGCCCGTGCCGACCTGGCCAAGACCCGCCGCCACCTCGATGCGCCTCAGCGCTGTGTGGATTGCGTGGAAGCCGCCACCAAGCTCGACCTGAACGCCGGCATCGCCTTTGAGCGCGAGGTGTTTGAAAAGCTGGTCACGTCTGATCAGGCCCGTGCCTTGCGCCATGCCTTCTTTGGCGAGCGTGCGGCCAGCAAGATCCCCGATGTGCCGGCTGACACGCCCCTGCGCAAGATCGACAAGGTGGCCGTGATTGGCGCTGGCACCATGGGTGGCGGCATCACCATGAACTTCTTGAACGCCGGTGTGCCGGTGACCATGCTCGAGATGAAGCAGGAAGCCCTGGACCGCGGCGTGGGCACCATCCGCAAGAACTACGAAGCCCAGGTGGCCAAGGGCAAGCTGTCGCAAGACAAGCTGGATGCCCGCATGAATCTGCTGAGCACCACGTTGAGCTACGACGACATCGGCCAGGCCGACATGGTGATTGAGGCCGTGTTCGAAGACATGGGTGTGAAGTCCCAGGTCTTTGCCAAGCTTGACGAGGTCATGAAGCCCGGTGCCATCCTGGCCTCCAACACCTCCACGCTCGATGTGGACAAGATCGCCGAAGTCACCAAGCGCCCTGGCGATGTCATTGGCCTGCACTTCTTCAGCCCGGCCAACGTGATGCGCCTGCTCGAAGTGGTGCGCTCCAAACACACGGCCAAGGACGTGCTGGCCACCGTGATGGCCGTGGCCAAGAAGATCAAGAAGGTCGCTGTGGTGTCGGGCGTGTGCGATGGCTTCATCGGCAACCGCATGATCGAGCAATACAGCCGCCAGGCAGGCTTCCTGCTCGACGAAGGCTGCACGCCCCAACAGGTGGACAAGGCAGTCGAGAAGTGGGGCATGGCCATGGGGCCCTTCCGCATGGGCGACCTGGCAGGCAATGACATCGGCTGGGCCATCCGCAAGCGCCGCTACCAGGAAAAGCCCGACATGCGCTACAGCGCCTCGGCCGACCTGTTGTGTGAGCTGGGCCGCTATGGCCAGAAGACCAGCGCCGGCTGGTACGACTACGAAGCCGGCAAGCGCGAGCCCATCCCCTCGGCCCTGGTCGAAGAGATGCTGGTCAAGCACCGCGCTGCCAAGGGCATCACGCCCCGCCAGATCAGCGACGAAGAGATCGTGGGCCGCCTGGTTCTTGCCCTGGTCAACGAAGGCGCCTACATCCTGGAAGAAGGCATTGCCTCCAAGGCCTCCGACATCGACATGGTCTACCTGACGGGTTACGGCTTCCCGCTGTTCCGCGGCGGTCCCATGCTCTACGCCGACGTGCTGGGCCTGGGCCAAGTGGTCGAGCAGATGGCTGCGTTTGCCAAGAACCCGCAAGACGATGCCTCCTTCTGGAACCCTGCGCCCGTGCTGGCCAAGCTGGCGGCGCAAGGCAAGACCTTCAATGCCTGATGTTGGCTTGACGCTTGTCTGATGTGGAGGGCAGGGCGCAGGCCAAAGCCTGATCCCGCCTCCACCGCCCAGCCCGAGCAGTTGCCCCGGCTGGGCTTTTTTTGCCCAGAATTCGCGAAAACATGAAGAGAGCTGTGCCATGACCCATCGCGCCACCGTTGATTTCCTGCTGCACGACTGGCTGCAGGCCGAGAGCCTGTGCCAACGTGAGCGACACCTGGAACACAGCCGCGAGACCTTTGATGCCGTGCTGGACCTGAGCGAGAAGATCGCGGTGGAGCAGTTCGCGCCCATCAACCGC
>JBEANX010000350.1:0-3014 GCA_041165245.1 Pseudomonadota bacterium | reverse complement strand
AATCTGAATGTTGTGATATTCAGATTCACCTGATTGCGGGGAGGGTGAACCCTGATTTTGGGCGTTCACCTAGGGGTCTCCCTCAAAAGCGCTGATGTTTCATTTCGGAACAATTGTCTCCAGCAGCAAGACGCTGCACCCCATGGAGACACAAGCATGACCACCCTCAACATCCGTCGCATCGCCCTTGCCGCTGCCCTCGGCGCTGCCGCCCTCGCCATCGCCCCTGCTGCCAACGCCGGCACCTCGGCCAAAACCAAGTACCCCGTGGTGCTGGTTCACGGCTTCATCGGCTTTGACAGCATCATCGGCATTGACTACTTCTATCAAATCCAGGGCGCCCTGGAAAAGGAAGGCGCCAAGGTTTACATCGCCTCGGTGAACCCCTCCAACACCACCGAATTCCGCGGTGAAGAGCTCAACAAGCAGCTCGACCAATGGAAGGCCAAGGACAAGGTCGCCAAGTTCAACCTGATCGGCCACAGCCATGGCGGCCCCACCGTGCGTTATTCCGCCGGCACCCGCGATGACATCGTGTCCGTCAGCACCATGTCGGGCACCCACTATGGCTCCATGGTCGCCGACAAGATCCTGGCCAACACGACCCCTGATGGCGGCTTTGACAATGCAGCCACGGGCGGCCTGCAGCTCATCGCCTGGCTGACCGGCAACAAGACCTCCTCGCAAGCTGACCTCAAGATCGCTCTGAACGCCCTGAGCCACGCAGGCGCTGCCGAGTTCAACGCCAAGTTCCCCAACGGCAAGAGCCTGGAAAAGGACAACGGCCAGTACTTCTACTCCTACGCCGGCAACATGGTTGAGACCAAGAAGGGCGATCTGTCTGACCCCCTGCTGGCCTACACCGGCAAGTACTACGACGGCGTTGCCAACGACGGCTTGGTCTCGCCTGACGAAGCCAAGTGGGGCAAGCAAGTGCGCATGAACCTGCCCTGGAACCACCTGGACGAAATCAACCAGCTCTTCGCTGCCATCGGCACCTGGGCCCCTGATCCCAAGACCTACTACGTCAGCATGGTCAACCGCCTCAAGCTCAAGGGCCTGTGATCCTGGCCTGAGCCCGGCGCGCGGTGTTGCTGCCATGACGCGACACCGTGCGGCCCCGAGCGACACAGCCGATGCCCCGCGCATCGGCTTTTTGATTTGGGCGGGCGCATGGCTGACGGGACGCGTTAAGCTCGCGCCTTGCCCAAAGTGGCTAGGGTGCACAGCCCACGCCGCGAGGTGGGGCAGCAGTGGGACTTGGCAGAAGCGGTATTGGCTGGGAAGACACGATGCAGATGATTTACAAGGCGGCCTTTGGCTTGTCGGCGGCATTGATGGTGGCAGCAGGTGCTGCTTGGTATGCCCAGCAAGGCGCAAGAACGCAAGCCTCAGCGGCGGCCACGAGCGCTTCGGGCTCCAATGCTTGGGTCACAGCGGCTTCAGCGGCCAGTGAAGCGTCTGCCTTGGCCAGCGCCCGCCAGCGCACCCCTGAAGAAACACGCACCCGGTTGTTCAAAGAAGGCTCGCTGGCCGGCACCGAGCCCTCGGGCGAGTGGTGCGTGCTCGACCAGGCCCTCAAGCCCTGCGAAGGCCTGCGCACCCGCTTTGAGTACTACATCCTGGGGCTGGGCGAAGTCAGCATTGGCGAGATCCGCGCCCTGATCGAAGACGAGGCCCGCCGCGCCCATGGCGACAAGCTGGGCGCCGAGATCATGGCCCTCTTCGACAAATACTGGCAGGTGCGCACCCACGAGTACCGCAACACCTTTGTGCAGACCGACCGCAGCACTTGGCTGCCCGTGTTCGAAGAGCAAAAGGCCGTGCGCCGCCAACTTCTGGGCGAGCCCTGGGCCCAAGCCTTCTTCGCCGATGACGAAGCCTCGTTCAAAACCTACTACGCCCAGCTCGACTCTGGCTCAGCGCCGCCCGCCAAATCTGGCGAGCCGGTGCCTCAAATGGAGCCTGGCAAAGACCCTGCCGCTGTGCGCGCCGAACGCGTGGCCCGCTACGGGGAAGACGCCGCAGCCCGCCTCGACGCGGTCGACAAGCAATGGGACGAGTGGGATCGCCGCCTGGCCACCGCCCGAGGCGAATGGGAGCGCATCCAGGCCCAGGCCAACCTCTCAGATTTGCAGAAACAGGACGAAATGGACCGCTACGTCAAGGCCCAATTCCAAGGCAAGGAGCAAGTGCGCGTCAGGGCCTTGCTGAAACTGCGATGATGTGAGGGTCGCTGCTCTCCATTTGAATAGACGCCATGATCGCTGTTGACGCCACCATCGCCCGCCTCCAGACCGCCCGCGAGCTGCTGCTCGAACCCTACGGCCTGGACGAATCGTCGCTGCTCAAGGCCCTCAAGGTCATCACCGAGCACCGGGTCGATGACGCTGACCTGTATTTCCAGTTCACCCGCAGCGAAGGCTGGAGCCTGGAAGAGGGCATCGTCAAATCGGGCAGCTTCAGCATCGACCAGGGCGTGGGCGTGCGTGCCATTGCTGGCGAGAAAACCGCGTTCGCTTATTCGGACGACATTTCTGAGGCCGCACTGATCGACGCCGCCAAGACGGTGCGCACCATTGCCGCGGCTGGCCAGAGCCGCAAGGTCAAGGTCGGCAGCACCCACGTGGCGGGCAGCCGCAGCCTGTACCCAGCGGTCGATCCCATCTCCACGCTCGACAGCGCCTCCAAGGTCGCACTGCTTGAAAAGGCAGAAGGCATGGCCCGCGCCAAAGACAAGCGCGTCGTGCAAGTCATGGCCAGCTTGGGCATGGAATACGACGTGGTGCTCGTGGCCCGCGCCGACGGCACCCTGGCCGCTGACGTGCGCCCCCTGGTGCGCCTGTCCATCACCGTGTTCGCCGAAGAAAATGGCCGCCGCGAAGTGGGTTCCTCCGGTGGTGGCGGCCGCTTCGGGCTGGCTTACTTCTCTGACGACCTCATCCAAGAGTATGTCGACCAAGCCGTGCACGCCGCCATCGTCAACCTGGCCGCGCAAGCCGCGCCGGCTGGCG
>JBEANX010000349.1:0-4707 GCA_041165245.1 Pseudomonadota bacterium | reverse complement strand
CCAGCATGGCAGCCGGCAACAAAGCGCGGCCGGCCGGCACATCTGCAGCGGCCTCTGCCACCTCCCTGCAAGCCATCACCAGCGTGGAGGGCATCAGCGAATACCGCCTGCCCAATGGCCTGCAGGTGCTGCTGATCCCTGATGACTCCAAGCCCACCACGACCGTCAACGTGACCTACCGCGTGGGTTCGCGCCATGAGAACTATGGCGAAACCGGCATGGCCCATTTGCTTGAGCACTTGCTGTTCAAGGGCTCGCCCCGCCACCCCAATGTTTGGGCTGACTTCAACAAACGCGGCTTGCGTGCCAATGGCAGCACCTGGTTTGACCGCACCAACTACTTCGCCAGCTTTGCCGCCAATGACGACAACCTGCGCTGGTACCTGGAATGGCAGGCCGATGCCATGGTCAACAGCTTCATCGCCCGCAAAGACCTGGACAGCGAGATGACGGTGGTGCGCAACGAGATGGAGATGGGCGAGAACAGCGCCAACCGCATCTTGTTCGAGAAGACGGTCTCGGCCATGTACCAGTGGCACAACTACGGCAAATCGACCATCGGCGCACGCACCGACGTTGAAGGTGTCGACATCAAGCACCTGCAAGCTTTCTACAAGCTGCACTACCAACCGGACAACGCCACCTTGATCGTCTCGGGCAAGTTCGATGCGGCCAAGGTGAAGGCTTGGGTGCAGCAATCGTTCGGGCGCATCCCGCGAAGCACGGTGCCCCGGCCCGTTCAATACACGTTGGACCCGGTTCAAGACGGTGAACGTGCCGTGACCCTGCGCCGAGTGGGCGGCGTGCCGCTGTTGTTCGCGGGCTATCACGTGATGCCAGGCGCGCATGCCGACTATGCAGCGGTAGAACTGTTGAACACCATCCTGGCCGACACGCCTTCTGGCCGCCTCCACAAGGCCTTGACGGAGAAGCAATTGGCGGCAGGCGTCTTTGCCTTCTCCGAGGGCCTGCATGACCCCGGTTTCATGCTGCTGGGCGCTCAATTGGCGCCAGGGCAAGACCCTGAGGCGGCGTCCAAAGCCTTGCTGAGCGTCAACGAGAACTTGGCCAAAGAGCCGATCACCGCAGACGAATTGGCACGGGCGAAAGCCAAATGGCTCAAGGGCTGGGATCAAGGCTTTTCCGACCCGCAACATGTGGGCGTGGCCCTGTCAGAAGCTGTGGCGCAGGGTGATTGGCGCTTGTTCTTTCTGACGCGTGATCGCGTTCGCGACATCAGCTTGGCCGATGTTCAGCGTGTGGCCACGCAAGTGCTGATGGGCTCGAACCGCACGCTCGGCCAATATGTGCCCACCGAATCGCCTCAGCGCGCACCAGCGCCTGCTCGTGTGGATGTGGTGCAGTCACTCAAGGATTTCAAGGCTCACGCCGCAGCGACTCAAACCGAAAGCTTTGTGGCCAGCCCCGCCAACATCGACGCGCGCACGCAGCGTTCGCTCATCGAGCCTGGCCTGCAAGTGGCTTTGCTGCCCAAGCCCACGCGTGGTCAGTCCGTCAAGGCGACTTTGAGCCTGCGCTTTGGTGACGAGCAATCGCTCAAAGGTTGGGGTGAAGCGCCGGAGGCCCTGGGGGCCTTGCTGGACAAGGGCACCGCCAGCATGAGCCGCCAGCAGATTCAGGACAGGCTCGATGCATTGCAATCAGATGTCGGTGTTTCGGTGAGTGCGGGCCAATTGCAGGTGTCCATCGAATCGCGCCGCGAGCATTTTGCGCAAGTGCTGAAATTGGTGGGTGAAATGCTCCGCCAACCCACCTTGCCCGCTGATGTGCTGGAAGAAGTACGCCGCCAGGCGCTGGCTGGCTTGGAAGAGCAGCGCAAAGAACCTGGGGCGGTGTTGGCCAATGCACTGGCGCGTCAGGACAACCCATATGCCCGCGGTGACGTTCGGTATGCCCGCACGTTTGACGAAATTGAGCAGGATTGGCGTGGCGTGTCCCTCGACAAGGTCAAGCAATTCCATCACCAATTCATGGGGGCCAGCAACGGTGAATTTGCCGCCGTGGGCGATTTCGATGAAAAGGCTGTGCGGGAAGCCTTGACGACGGCTTTTGCCCAGTGGCGCAGCCCCTCGGCGTATCAACGTGTGCCCGACCCCTGGCAGAACAACCATGCGGCTCGTCTCGTGTTGCAAACCCCCGACAAACAAAATGCAGCCCTGACGGCCACGATGGCATTGGCCATCAATGACCGCGACCCGGACTACGCCGCACTGATGCTGGCCAATCATTTGTTTGGCTCTGGCGGGGACTCCCGTTTGTGGAATCGCATCCGCGAAAAGGAAGGCCTGTCTTACAACGTGTACAGCGCGGTCCAATGGAACCCGATTGAGATCAATTCTCAATGGTCTGCTTCTGCCATTTTCGCGCCTCTAAACCGCGACAAGGTCGAGAAGGCTTTCAAGGAAGAGTTGCAGCGCTCCTTGAGCGACGGTTTCACGCAAACGGAACTCGATGCAGGTCGCAAAGGTTTGCTCAATTTCCGTCAGCTGTCGCGAGCACAAGATGAGCGTGTGGCGGCCGGTTGGGTGAACAACCTCTACCTCAAACGCACGTTTGCCGATTCAGCCCGTGTGGACGCTGCCTTGCAGGCCTTGACGCTGGAGCAGGTCAACCGTGCGTGGCGCAAATTCATCAAGCCTGAGCAATTGCTGTTGGGCTTGGCGGGTGATTTCAAGGGCGACAAGCCCTGAGGGCCGTGGCCCTTGTGTCATGCCCGCGTGAGCAGGCATGAAAAAAGCCGCTGCAGTGCAGCGGCTTTTTGGCTTCAAGCCCAGAGGGCTTGGGAAGATCAGATGGCGAAGTCTTCGATCTTCTTGCCGGTGGCCAGGGCGGCTTGAACCCACTTGGGTTGCAGGCCACGGCCCGTCCAGGTTTCGCCGGTGGCGCCATTCTTGTACTTGGGGGCGACCTTGCGGCCAGCGCTGGCCGAAGGGGCCTTGGCGGCCTTGACGGAACCCAAGTCAGCCACGCTCAAACCGTGCTCGCCCATCAGGCTTTTGATTTGGGCAATCACGCCAGCACGTTCGGCGCGGCGTGCTTCAGTCAGTGCCTTTTCCAGTTCAGCAGCTTGCTTTTCCAGTGCGGTTTTTTGAGCCAGCAGATCTTGGTATGTGGTCATGAGTGTTCCTCAAGTAAGTGGGCAATGTCTCTTGCCGTGGGCCAGGTGACGAAACCCAAAGTTTCGCCTTCAATCTTGCGCAACTTTGAGTCATGGTGCCTACATTTGAATCTCGCCAAACGCAGTAACTCTGTCGCGTGGCGGGATTCTAAACACATTTGAATTCGAAATGCAAACGGCGCCATTTGAATGGCGCCGTTTCTTGAGGCATCTGTTCAGCTTTTGGTGTTCCGGGGTGAAAACCTTGCCGGTTTAATGCGCGGGCATGACTTGCTTGGGCCGCTTCAGCGGAAGCCGGCCTTGTCCAGCATTTGCTGCACCTTGCCTGTATTGGCGCCCACCACCGAGATCGGGATCAGCTCTGCCTTGAAACTGCCCATGGCATCCAGGGCCTTGTTATTGAGTTTCAGGCCTTCCACCACGGCGTATTCGTTGTTGCCATTGGCGAAGTAGCCTTGCGCATCGTCGCTGGCCAAATACTCCAGGAACTTCACAGCGGCCTCGCGGTGCGGGGCATTTCTGGCCACGGCACCCCCGGCAATATTGACGTGGGTGCCCCAACTGTTCTGGTTGGGAAAGACCACGCCCACGCGCTCCATGACGGCGCGGTCTTCAGGCTTGGTCGACCGCATCATCCGGGCCACGTAATAGGTGTTGCTCAAAGCCAGGCCGCATTCACCACTGGCCACTGCTTTGATCTGGTCGGTGTCGCCGCCTTTGGGCTCTCGGGCCATGTTGGCCACCACACCTTTGAGCCAGGTTTCTGTGTTGGCGGGCCCCATGTGTTCCAGCAAGGCGCCGATGAGAGAGAGGTTGTAGGGGTGGGCGCCTGAGCGCGTGCAGACCTTGCCTTTGTTGCGTGGGTCGGCCAGCAATTCATAGGTGGCAGCGTCTTCCTTGTTGACGGTGGCCTTGTTGTAAACAATGACGCGCGCTCGGGTGGAAAAGCCAAACCATTGCGGGCCTTTGCTCTCGTCCTTGTCGCGCAATTGGGCGGGGATGCGCTTTTCCAGCAGGGCCGATTTGACGGGTTGGAACAAGCCGTCCACATCGGCGCGCCACAAACGGGCTGCGTCGACCAGCAAGATCACGTCGGCCGGGCTGGCATTGCCTTCGCTGCGAAGGCGGGCGAGCAGGCCAGCGTCGTCGGCATCGATCCGGTTGATCTGAATGCCTGTGGCCTTGGTGAAGTTGTCGTACAGCGCTTGGTCGGTCTGGTAGTGGCGTGCCGAATACAGGTTGAGCACTTGGTCGGCGGCATGGGCCGACCCAAGGGCGCAGGCCACGGCAGCCGTGCAGGCCAGGGCACGCAGAGCGCGACTCTTAGGGGCCAGCGCATCACGCGCGGCGGTCAGGGGGGCAAGGCAGGGCAGCAGCTTCATCACGCACTCCGAGGTTCTGGAATGCGTGAATCATATCAAATGATAATGATTCGTATTTGATTGATTTGACGAATCCCCTGGTGACGGCTCAGTTTCGTTCTGACTGGACTGCCAGGCCCAGCGTGCGCGCCATCTCGATCACCGCCAATGCGTAATAGCTCGACTGGTTGTAGCGGGTGATGGCGT
>JBEANX010000348.1:0-2683 GCA_041165245.1 Pseudomonadota bacterium | reverse complement strand
GTTGATGCGTGCCACGGCCAGTGCGTCGTCGGAGATGTCGGCCGCGTCGACGACCACATCGGGGTAGGCCATCGCGGCGATCACGGCCAGACTGCCGCTGCCGGTGCACAGGTCGAGCATGCGGTGGGTTTCGTCCGAGAGCCAGGTGTCAAGCGTGCCGTCGCCCTCGCCATCGGCCAACAACTCGGCGATGAAGGAGCGCGGCACGATGGCGCGCTCGTCCACATAGAAAGGCACGCCCTGCAGCCAGGCTTCCTGCGTGAGGTAGGCGGCTGGCTTGCGGGTGGCAATGCGTTGTTCAACAAGGGCCATGGCCTGATCGGCGTCTTGTTTGGACACGGCTCGCTGCTCGACCGAATCGAGGTCATCGATGGGCAATTTGAGTGACCACAGCACCAGCCAGGCCGCCTCGTCAAAAGCGGTGGCCGTGCCATGGCCAAAAGCAACACCCGCCTGGGTGAGGCGGGCGCTGGCAAGGTCGATGAGCTCGATGATGTTCTGCGGCTTGATGCCTGCTTGCGTCATGCCAGAAGCCTTTCCAGCGTGCCGCGGTAGATGTCCTTGAGCGGCTCGATGTCTGCCACGGCCACATGCTCGTCGATCTTGTGGATGGTGGCGTTCACCGGGCCGAACTCCACCACCTGCGGGCAGATTTGGGCGATGAAGCGGCCGTCTGAGGTGCCGCCGGTGGTGGACAACTCAGTGTCGATGCCCGTGGTGGACTTGATGGCGCCGCTGATGGCGGCGATCAGGCTGCCAGGGCGCGTGAGGAAGGGGCGGCCGCCCAGTACCCAGTCTATGCCGTATTCCAGCCCATGGCGCTGAAGCACCTCTTCCAGGCGGGCTTTGAGGCCATCGGGCGTGGATTCGGTCGAGAAGCGGAAGTTGAAGTCGATCACCACTTCGCCTGGGATGACGTTGTTGGCCCCCGTGCCCGCATGGATGTTGGACATCTGCCAGCTCGTGGGCGGGAAGTGGTCGTTGCCACGGTCCCACTCGATGGTGGCAAGCTCCGCCAAAGCAGGCGCTGCTTGGTGGATGGGGTTGCGGGCCAGGTGCGGGTAGGCAATGTGGCCTTGGATGCCTTTGACACGTAACTTGCCGGACAGCGAACCGCGGCGCCCGTTCTTGATCATGTCGCCCACTGACTTGACGGACGTGGGCTCGCCCACGATGCAGGCATCGACACGTTCACCGCGTTCTTGCAGCCATTCGCAGACCTTCACGGTGCCGTCGACCGAGGGGCCCTCTTCGTCGCTGGTGATCAGAAAGGCAATGCTGCCTTGGTGCTTCGGGTGGCTGGCCACAAACTCTTCACTGGCCACGACCATGGCGGCCAGCGATGTTTTCATGTCTGCGGCGCCACGGCCATACAAGAGCCCATCGCGGTGGCTGGGCGCGAACGGGGGCGTGGTCCATTGCTCCAAAGGGCCAGTGGGCACCACATCGGTGTGGCCCGCAAAGACGAGGGTGGGTGCGCCGGTGGCGTAACCTTGGCCACGCTTGATGGCCCACAGGTTGGTCACGGGTGCTTGCGCAGGGCCGAAGGTCAGCGTGGTGCACTCAAACCCGATGGCGCTCAAGCGCTGGGCCATGAGCGTCTGGCAGCCGCCGTCTTCGGGGGTGACAGAGGGCAGGGCAATGAGCGCCTCGGTCAGGCGCAAGGTCTCGGACATGTCGATGAACTTCAGGTCGGGTGACGTCAGGTCAGTGAACGTCAAAAGCGGGTGTTGCTGATGTTGCGCTCTTCTGAGTGCACATCGAGCGTGATCTCGGTGAAGGAGGGGCCGTCGTCGGGCTCTTCCACCTTGGCTTGCAATTTGGATTGGTTGCCGACGTCGTTTTGCAAACGCCACATCAAGTTGGTGGGCGAATCAGAATGCGTCATGCCTTCTTCGCGGCTCACGATGCCGTCGTTGATGAGGCGTGCAATGTCTTGCTCAAAAGTCTGCGAACCTTCGGCCATGGATTTTTCCATGGCTTCCTTGATGGCGGAGAAATCACTGCGCTCGATCATCTCGGCGATGTGCTTGGTGTTGAGCAGCACCTCCACGGCAGGAATTCGGCCGCCCGAATTGCTGCGCAGCAAGCGCTGAGAGACGATGGCCTTGAGGCCAGAGCCCAAATCGCTCAGCAGGGCAGGGCGCGCTTCTGGTGTGTAGAACGACAAGATGCGGCCCAGCGCGTGGTAGCTGTTGTTGGCGTGCAAGGTGGCCAGCACCAGGTGGCCCGACAGCGCGTACGAGATGGCCGCGGTCATGGTCTCGCGGTCACGGATCTCGCCGATCAAGATGCAATCAGGCGCCTGGCGCAGTGCATTGCGAAGGCCAAGCTGCAACGAAGCCGTGTCGCGGCCGATCTCGCGCTGGTTGACGATGGACTTCTTGTTCGTGAACAAGAACTCCATGGGGTCTTCGATGGTCAGGATGTGGCCTGTCATGCGCTGGTTGCGATGGTCCAGCATGGCCGACAGGGTGGTGCTTTTGCCGGTGCCGGTGGCGCCCACCAGCAGGATCAGGCCGCGCTTTTCCAGCACCAGTTGCGAGAGCACCTCGGGCACGTTGAGCGTGTCCAGTGTAGGGATGTCAGAGGGGATGTAGCGGAACACCGCCGCGATCGAGCCGCGCTGTTTGAACGCACTCAGGCGAAAGATGGCCACCCCACGGATGGTCAGGCCCACATT
>JBEANX010000347.1:0-3354 GCA_041165245.1 Pseudomonadota bacterium | reverse complement strand
CGTTTTCCATCGGTTACCGCATCGAGCACCCCCAAAGCCTGGTCGACAAGGCCCGCTTTGGCCCCAACGCGGGCAACCCCATCCTGGGTGCGGCCGACTACAAACTCGTGCACCACGCCAGCAACGGCCGCGCGGTGTACAGCTTTTGCATGTGCCCCGGTGGCACGGTGGTGGCCGCTACATCCGAGCCCAACCGCGTGGTGACCAATGGCATGAGCCAGTACTCACGCAATGAGCGCAATGCCAACGCGGGCATCGTGGTGGGCATCTCGCCGCAAGACTACCGACAGGACGGCAAGCTCGAAGGCCCCGTGAGCCCGCTCGATGGCATGGCCTTTCAGCGCATCTGGGAAAGCCGCGCCTATGAGCTAGGCGGTGGTGGCTACATGGCACCCGGCTCGCTGGTGGGCGATTTTATCAAGCGCCAGCGCAGCCAGGCTTTCGGTGCCGTGGAGCCTTCCTACAAACCGGGTGTCACCCTGACCGACCTGGCCCAAAAGGGCAAGGGCAGCCTGCCTGAATACTGCCTGGACGCGATCCGCGAAGCTTTGCCTGCCTTTGAAAAGCAGATCAAGGGCTTCTCCATGCCTGATGCGGTGCTGACGGGCGTGGAGACACGCACCTCATCTCCCTTGCGCATCACCCGTGATCGCAGCTACCAGAACTTGAGCGTCAAGGGGCTGTATCCGGCCGGTGAGGGCGCAGGCTATGCCGGCGGCATCATGTCTGCGGGTGTCGATGGCATCGAGGTGGCCGAGGCACTCGGTGCCGATATGCTCGGCGTTGAGGCCCCATCGCTCAAGCGTGGAGCGGCTGCTGAATTGTGATGGCCTGAACCATGCCTGACATGGCCCAGGCCACTCACATGGCCGGGTCACTCAGGCGTCAGACGCCGTGGTCTTTCAGCCAGTCTTTGGCCAACTTGGCTGCATAGGTCGCAGCCGTCTTGTCGTACGTGGGGCGGTAATCGGCGTTGAAGCCGTGGTCCACATTGGGGAACACGACGATCTCCGAGCCACTTCCTGATCCACGCAGGCTGGCCGTCATTTTCTCGACAGCGGCGGGCTTGATGAAGGTGTCAAGCGCGGCATACAGGCCCAGCACCGGCACCTTCAGGTCGGCCGCGAGGTCCACCGGGTCCTTGGGCTTGATGTCTGACTTCATGCCTTCGAGCAGGCCGTAGTAAGCCACGGCAGCCTTGAGCTTGGGGTTGTGGCTGGCATACACCCAGGCGATGCGCCCGCCATAGCAAAAACCCACCAAGCCGACGCGATCCGCATTGGCGTGACCGCTGGCCTTGGCGAAAGCGACGGCAGCGTCCAGGTCGCCGCAGACCTGTGCGTCAGGCACTTTGGAGACCACCTGGCCCAAGATGGCGCCGATGTCGGTCATCTTGGAGACATCGCCTTGGCGGGCAAACAGCTCAGGCGCGATGGCGTAGTAGCCCATCTTGGCGTAGCGGCGCACCACGTCCTTGATGTGCTCGTGCACGCCGAAGATCTCTTGCACCACCAGCACCACGGGGTGCTTGCCGGCCTTGGCTGGGCGTGCGTGGTAAGCCGGCACCTTGCCGTCGGCCGTGGGGATGCTGACCTCACCGGCCACCAAACCATGGGTGTCGGTGGTGATGGCTTGGGCCAGCACCGGGTTGGAGGCCACCGCAAAGCCACTGGCCAGTGATGTCATGACGAAACCTCGGCGAGAAAAACCATCGGGCGCTTGGCTGGGCGCGGCGTTCTGAAAGTCGATTGGCTTGAGTCCATAGTCCATCAGCTTCATGAGGGTTCCTTGTTGTGGCGGGGAAGAGAGGGGGCTGGGGGCTTGCAAAGGCGTAGGATCGCGACCTCATCACCTGCCATCAACACAGGAGCATTCATGTCAGAAGGCGGTTTCCACGTCCACGGCCCACACGATCACGAACTCGAGCATGCCGCCCAGCATGGTGCCAAAGGCATGGCAGGCCAACTCGCCGTGATCACCGCCATTTTGGCCACGGTTGGCGCCACGTTCTCGTACATGGGTGGAGCAACCCAAGCCCATGCAGGGCTTTACAAGAACAACGCCGCCATCAAGAAGACAGAAGCGGCCAACCAGTGGAGCTACTACCAATCCAAGGGCAGCAAGCAGAACCTGGCTGAGCTGGCTGCTGAGTTGGTGCCTCAAGAGCGCAAGGCCTTCTACCGCGACGAGGCCAAGCGCTACAGCGGCGAAAAAACCGAGATCAAAACCAAAGCCGAAGCGCTCGAAGCCGAATCCCATGAATGGGACGAGAAGAGCGAGGCCCAGATGCACGAGCACCATCGCTGGGCCCAGGCCACCACCTTGCTGCAGATCGCGATTGCCCTGGCGGCCATTGCCTTGCTGACCTCGCGCAAGTGGCTGGAATATGGGGTGCTGGGTGTGAGCTTGGTCGGCATCTTGCTGGGCGTGGCAGCCTACTTCCATGTGTGAAGCCGCTTGGCCAGGCGCCCGGAGGCGTCTGGCCTGATCAAGCCGCCCTGGGCCAGGTGGCTGCGCACTATGATGAGTGGGTCGCCACAGTGGCAAAGCCAGTCGCCCCTTCCATGCCCGATCTCGTCAGCCTCATCCAGCACGGTGCCGACAACGCCTGGCTCTTCATCCCCAGCACCATCCTCATGGGTGCTTTGCACGGGCTGGAGCCCGGCCACTCCAAGACCATGATGGCCGCCTTCATCGTGGCCGTGCGTGGCACCTTGGCGCAAGCCGTGATGCTGGGTTTGGCGGCCACGGTCTCGCACACGGCGGTGGTGTGGGTGGTGGCCTTGGTGGGCATGCAACTGGGGCAGGGCTGGAACGCTGAGGCCACCGAGCCCTATTTCCAGCTGGTGTCGGCTGCGATGATCTTCTTGATCGGTGGTTGGATGATGTGGCGCACCTGGGCATTCCAGCATGGCGGACATGATCACCACGACCACGACCACGACCACGACCACGGACATGCCCATGGCGCGGGTTGCTCACATGACCATGGCCACCCTCATGATCACGATCACAGCCACGCGCATGCCCAGCCACACGCCGTGGCCAGTGCCGAAGAGCTGGCGCAGATGGACCCTCATGCCCGCGCCCATGCGCTGGACATCGAGCGCCGCTTTGCTGGCCGCACGGTCACCAATGGCCAGATCTTGATGTTTGGCCTCACGGGTGGCTTGATCCCGTGCCCCGCCTCCATCACCGTGCTGCTCTTGTGCCTGCAACTCAAGAAGGTGGCCTTGGGCGCCACCTTGGTGCTGGGTTTCAGCGTGGGGCTGGCCATCACCTTGGTCGCTTCTGGCGCATTGGCCGCGCTGAGCATGCGCCATGCATCGAGGCGCTGGTCAGGCTTTGGCGAGC
>JBEANX010000346.1:0-2744 GCA_041165245.1 Pseudomonadota bacterium | reverse complement strand
CCTTCTTTGACTTCGCGCACATCGTCCTTCATGCGCTTCAGGGAATCCAGCTCGCCGGTGTAAATCACCACGTTGTCACGCAACAAGCGGAAGTGCGCGTTGCGGGTAACAAAGCCGTTAGTAACCATACAACCTGCCACCGTACCGATCTTGGAAGCCACGAATACCGTGCGGATCTCGGCCATACCAATGACCTCTTCCCGCTTCTCGGGTGCCAGCATGCCGGACATGGCGGCCTTCAACTCATCGACCGCGTCGTAAATGATGTTGTAGTAGCGGATGTCCACACCATTGCCCTCAGCCAACTTGCGGGCGCCGGCATCGGCACGGGTGTTGAAGCCGATGACGATGGCCTTGGAAGCGATAGCCAGGTTGATGTCAGATTCGCTGATACCACCCACCGCAGAGTAGACCATCTGCACCTTGACTTCGTCGGTAGAGAGCTTGAGCAGCGACTGTGCCAAAGCTTCCTGCGAGCCCTGCACGTCCGCCTTGACGATGATGGGCAACATCTTCACGTCGCCGGCACCAATGTCGGAGAACATGTTCTCCAGTTTGGCCGCTTGTTGCTTGGCCAGCTTGGTGTTGCGGAACTTGCCAGCACGGTAGGTTGCGATTTCACGGACACGGCGCTCGTCCGACATCACCATGAACTCGTCACCGGCTTGCGGCACTTCGGTCAGACCCTGGATTTCCACCGGGATGGAAGGACCTGCGGATTCGATCTTCTGGCCGTTCTCGTCCAGCATGGCACGCACGCGGCCATAGGTCTGGCCAGCCAATACCACATCGCCTGCCTTCAACGTACCGGACTGCACCAGCACGGTGGCCACAGGGCCGCGGCCCTTGTCCAGCTTGGCTTCAATCACCAGGCCCTTGGCCATGGAGACCTGAGGAGCCTTGAGTTCCAGCACTTCGGCTTGCAACAGCACTTGCTCCAGCAGGTTGTCAATGCCGGAACCGGTCTTGGCAGACACTTCCACGAAGGGAGATTCGCCACCGTACTCTTCAGGCACGACTTGCTCGGCCACCAGTTCCTGCTTGACGCGGTCAGGCGCAGCACCGGGCTTGTCGATCTTGTTGATCGCCACAACGATGGGCACACCGGCTGCCTTGGCGTGGTGGATGGCTTCCTTGGTCTGGGGCATGACGCCGTCGTCTGCCGCCACCACCAGGATGACCAAGTCGGTGGCCTTGGCACCACGGGCACGCATGGCCGTGAAAGCCTCGTGACCTGGGGTGTCCAGGAAGGTGATCATGCCGCGAGGCGTGTTCACGTGGTACGCGCCAATGTGCTGCGTGATGCCGCCTGCTTCGCCAGCCGCCACACGCGAGGTGCGGATGTAGTCCAGCAGCGAGGTCTTGCCGTGGTCGACGTGACCCATGACAGTGACCACGGGTGCGCGAGGCAGCAACTCGACGTTCTGATCGAGGTGTTCCTCTTCCAGGAACGCATCGGGGTCGTCCAGCTTGGCCGCCAGAGCAGTGTGGCCCATTTCTTCGACCACGATCATGGCCGTTTCTTGGTCCAGCTGCTGGTTGATGGTGACCATCTGACCCAGCTTCATCATCTGTTTGATGACCTCGGAAGCCTTGATGGCCATCTTGTGAGCCAGATCGGCCACAGAGATGGTTTCAGGCACGTGGACTTCAATGACTTGCGGCTCGGTCGGTGCCACGAAGGTGGACTGGCTCTCGGTGCGCTCATTGCCACGGCGGCCACCACGCCCACCACCAGGGGCCTTCCAGCCACCACGGTTGTTGCCCGTGTCAGTGCGGCCCTTGGAAGCGGGTGCACCACCACGCTTTTTGTCGTCATTGGCCCAGCTGGAAGACAACTTCTCGGACTTGACCGACTTCTTGTCCCCGGGCTTGGCTGCGCCTGCAGGTGCGGGTGCACCAGGCACAGCCTTGGGCTTGTGGATCGTGCCCTTGATGCCATCTTTGCCAGCCACAGCCTCGGGCGCCTTGACAGGCTCGGGCTTCTTGGCGGCGGTCAGCACCTTCTTAGGGGCGGCCATCATGGCGCGAATGGCGGCAGCTTCGTCTTCCGCAGCCTTGCGGCGACGGGCCAGATCGCCCAGACGCTTTTGCTCTTCGGCTTCGATGTCGGCGGCCTTGACGATCCGCACGGCTGGTGCAGGTGCAGCAGCAGTTGCCGCCACAGGTGCAGCGGCAGGCGCGGCAACAGGTGCAGCATCAGCCACAGGGGCTGCGACAGCGTCCACAGGCGCAGCCGACGCTGCGGCAGCAGCCTCTTCAGCAGCAGCCGTTGCAGCGGCGGCAGCATCTGCACGGGCCTGCTTGGAAGCACGTGCTGCATTGTTGATGGCGGAGGCTTCAGCCTGCGCAGCGGCTTGCGCGGCAGCGCGGCGAGCCGCTGCATCGGCCTTGGCAGTCGCTTCGTCGGCCTGAGGCGTGCCAGCAGCGCTCACGGCTGCAGCGGCAGCAGCGGCTGCCTCTTCGGCGGCGCGTTCAGCGGCTTCACGAGCGGCTTGTTCCTGCTGGGCGCGGGCCTCGGCGGCTTCGCGCTCGGCGCGTTCAGCGCGCTCTTGCTCTTCGCGTTGACGACGCTGTTCAGCCAGGGCCTCTTCCTCACGACGCAATTCGTCGACCTGAGCGCGGGCTTCTTCCTCGCGGCGTTGCAGCTCGGCTTCTTCAGCAGCCTGTTCGGCGCCCTGATCTTCCGTGCCATCTTCGCGCTTGACGAACACTCGCTTCTTGCGCACTTCGACCTGGATCGT
>JBEANX010000345.1:0-2696 GCA_041165245.1 Pseudomonadota bacterium | reverse complement strand
TACCGGCTCAAGGAGGCCGCCGCGCGCCTGGCCATCACGCCTGAACCCTCATAATCCAGGCGTCTTGCCTGGGGGAATTTGGGGTGGCCACAGGTGGGGAAATTTGAAGTGGCCATCGGGGCAGGGCACGAAACGATCGGGTATGGGCATCGAACAGCATCTCGTGGCCCTGGCTGGGGTAGGCCACAAGCCAGAACGCACGGCTGGCACACAGCTTGAGGTGCGAGACCTGCATGCGGTGATAGACCCCGCCGACAACCAAGCCCTCTTCGCTCCAGTCGAACTGGAAGGCCTCGCCCAGCTCGAAGCTCAATGGCACGAAGGCCTTGGCCGGGTCTTTGCTGGCTTGCTGGCGCCACGCACGGATGAAGTCCGTGACACGGCTGTAGCTGCCCTTGTAGCCTTGCGCTTGCACTTGTCTGTACAGATCCTTGCCGGTTCGCCTGGCGTGCTTGGGACGATGCGAATCGGTCTTGAGGGCCTGGATCAATGCGCCTTCAAACGCAGACAGTTTGGTTTGCGCCTCGATGCGCTCGTACTTCGGAGCAGCATCATCTGGCTGCGCCAGCCACTTGCGTACCGTCGGACGGGACAAGCCCGTGCTCCTTGCAATCTCGCTGATCGAGAGTTGGTTGCGCAGCTTCATGCGCCTGACTTTGCCAATCATGTCCATGGTGATCACCTCATTGCTTCCCTGCTGAAAAATTCAGCAGGTCAGTGAAACACCTGGAAAATTTTGAGTCGGCACAACCTCGCTTATCTGGAAACTATTGCCTCGGCGTCAACAAGGAGTAGTCATGAAGCGAACAAAACGTCCATCAACAGTCGATTGCTGGCACTGCAAACGAAGGCTCAATTTCATGCAGTACATCAGCGGCGGTCCACTTGACACGGTTGAGCCTGAATTCATTCGGATGATTCCGGACACGCTAAGAGCCGGTTGCACCATTTTCTGCACATGTGGGCGCTACATGGTGTTTCGTCAGCCATCAGAGTTGCGAAGAATTTCAGATCGCCTTAACGAGGTCTCCCCAGGTAATGCCAAACCTTGATAAGTACTTGCGCAACCTGTCCGCATCGTTGACCACACTGCGTTGGGCTCGAGACTTGTCAAACAGACGACGGCCAGCGTCTGACAGGGTCCGTGCTTCGCAGCAAACTCGCACGACGGATTCAAGCTGGATCTGGTCGAACAGGTCCAGCGCTGCGAGCTGCTCGTCGTTGAGCCACTGACCAAGGTTGATGGGCTCCTGCGTAGCGGCACCTGAACCACCAGGTGGGCTCGAATCACGGTCCCACAACCAGCGCAACCGTGCCAATTCAGCCTCGACCAGTGTTGTGCTGATGCGCCCGCCCTCGGCCAAGGTCGCCAGCCGTGTCACGCTGGCGAACAGGTCGCGGAAGTTGCCACTCCAACGGGCCTCACCTGACTGCGCAAAGCGCATGTACAACTTCTTGGCCTCAGCGTTGAAACGCACAGCTCTTCCCAACTCGGCACTGCAACGCGCCAAAACGTGTTCAACGTTGGGTTCGATGTCCTCGGGGCGCTGCGCCAGGCCAGGCAGCACATAAGCCCAGATGTTGATACGTGCGTAGAGGTCCTCCCGAAAGCGGCCTTGCGCGACGTCCTTGCGCAGGTCACGGTTCGTGCCCGCAACCAACTGGAAGTCACTACTGACTTCGCGATCGCTGCCGACCGGGTAGAAGCGCTTTTCTTCAATGGCCTTGAGGAGCATGGCTTGCTCATCAAGCCCCAACTCGCCGATCTCGTCCAGAAACAGCACGCCACCATGGGCCGTGCGCAGCAAGCCGGCTCTGTCCACCACCGCGCCCGTGAAGGCGCCCTTCTTGTGGCCGAACAGCGTTGAGGCGGCGCCGTCACCTTGCAAGGTGGCGCAGTTGACTTCCACGAACTCACCGTTGACTTGATGGCGCGCCTTCTTCAGCTCGAACATGCGCCGGGCCAAGTGGGACTTGCCTGCGCCAGTGGGCCCAGTCAGAAGGATGGGTGCCTGCGAGCGAACGGCCACCCGCTCGATTTCTTCGATGAGGGCATTGAAGCGCTTGTTGCGTGTGGCGATGCCGCTCTTGAGGAAGGCCTGTGCCTCTTGCTGCTCTTGTTGGAAGCGCTGCGCCAGCACGTCGTAGCGAGACAGGTCCAGGTCAATCAGCGCGTAGCTGCCGGCACTCTGCCGAGTCTGTTTCTTGGGTGGCGACGTTTGAAGCAACACGCCAGGAATGAAGCGTGACTCCACCAACAGGAACATGCAAATTTGCGCCACATGGGTGCCCGTGGTGATGTGCGTCCAGTACTGCTCTTCGTCGGGCTTGAAGGCATAGGCCCGAACCCAGTCGTACAGCGCCGCATAGACCTCTCCGAAATCCCAGGGGTCGGCGAGGTCGATGGACACCATGCGAACTTCGGTCGTTGGCGACACCGAAACGATGTCTTCCTTGATGCGCTCGGCAAGGGTGCGATGTCGAGGCGTGTAGAGCAGCTCGATGCGATCGATCAGGGTGTCCTGATGTTGGGCGAGCGAAACCGTTGGGCGCCACTTCTCCCACCGCCCAGGCCCCTGCCCTGAGTCAAGCTGCGAGCCAAGAAAGCCGATGACAACCGTTTTTTTGCTCATATCTTGATGACTAAATCACTAGCTGAAATTCTAGTTAAATTCAGGATGGAGATCAACGAAGGC
>JBEANX010000344.1:0-5117 GCA_041165245.1 Pseudomonadota bacterium | reverse complement strand
TCGGTGCAAAACGGCCAAGCCCTGGTCGAACTGCGCTTGGGCTACCCGGCCCTTTCGCGCCACGCGGCCTACACGACGCTGATCACCCAGGCGCTCCAGGCTGTGCCGGGCATCGACAGCGTGGAGGTCGAGATTGACACCGTGGTGGGCACGCATGCCGTCTCTCGTGGCCAAACACCCCTGAGCGGCGCCAAAAACCTGATCGCTGTGGCCTCGGGCAAAGGCGGTGTCGGCAAAAGCACCACGGCCATCAACCTGGCTCTGGCTTTGGCGGCTGAGGGCGCCAAGGTGGGCATGCTGGACGCCGACATCTACGGCCCCAGCCAACCCCTGATGATGGGTTTGAGCGGCAAGCCTGACAGCCCAGATGGCAAGACCATCACCCCGCCCTTGAACTTTGGCATCCAGATGATGTCCATGGGCCTGTTGGTGGAAGAAGAAAAAGCCACCATCTGGCGCGGCCCCATGGCGAGCCAGGCTTTTGACCAATTGCTGCGACTGACCAACTGGGGCGAGGCCGATGCGCCGCTGGATTACCTCGTGGTGGACCTGCCCCCCGGCACCGGCGACATCCACCTGAGCATCAGCCAGCGCGCGCCCCTCACGGCCGCCGTGATCGTCACCACACCCCAAGACATCGCCCTGCTGGACGCCCGCAAAGGCTTGCGCATGTTCGAGAAAGTCAGCACGCCGGTGCTGGGCGTGATCGAGAACATGGCGGTGTACCACTGCCCGAACTGCGGCCACGAGGCGCACATTTTTGGCCAGCACGGTGGCCAACGCCTGGCCGACGACGGTCAAGTCACGCTGCTGGGCTCGCTGCCGCTGGACCTGAAGATCCGCGAGCAGGCTGATGCTGGCCAGCCAACGGTGGTGTCTGACCCTGGCAGCCGCGCGGCAGAGCTTTACCGCGAGATCGCCTTGAAGGTGGCAGCCAAACTGGCCCAGCTGCCCAAGGATTACTCATCGAAGATGCCGGGCGTGGCCGTGGTTTCGCCCGAAACACCCCCCAAGCAGAACTGATGACCGACAAGACGGCGCCCTACCTGCCTGCCAGCGAAGCCTGGTTCCAACTGGTGCCCACGCCCCTGGCCGAGTTCAACGAGAGCGGTCAGTGGCTGCGCCACAACCGGGCTTTTGAATTGGCCACGGGCCAATCCCCCTTGGCGGGCCAACACCTGGCCCTCATGCCTGCTGCGATGCAGCAACTGCTGGGCTGGGACAGCCCCATGGCACTGCTCGGCCTGCGCCCCGGCGATGAGCCCCTGCCCACGCGCGCCAGCTGGACCGAAGCCTTGCCTGCGGGCACGGCACACAAGCACCTTCGCGGATGCGTCCATGCCCAGCCCTCCGAAGTGGCATCAGGCAACAGCCCCGGCCTGCGCAACTTCCTGTGCGTGTTGCAAGACCTCGGCGAACATGGCGTGCGGGATTTGGCTTCGTCGCCAGCCGTGGCCACGAGCCTGCGCACGGGACAAGCCGACCCAGCCCCTCTGCTGCGCGAATTGACCACCATCCTGGAAAGCTCACCCGCAGGCATTGCCTACCTGCGCGGCGACACCGTGGTGCGCTGCAACCGCCGCTTCGAGCGCATGATGGGACTGCCGGGGGACACCCTGACCGGCCAGAGCCTCGACACCTTGATCAACCACGACCCGCGCATCAAGCGCCTGGCGGTGGAATCCGTGCCACGCCTGCAGGCCGAGGGGCAGTTCGAGAGTGAGCTGGAGATCATCGTCCCCGGCCACCCGACGCTCTGGTATGCGCTGTCGATCAAGCGCATCGGTGCTGCCACCGGCCCGCTGGAAGCCATCGCTGTGCTGTCTGACATCAGCCGCATCCGGTCGCAAAAGGCCCGCCTGGAGGCCATGGAGCGCGACCTGGCCCTGCAGGGCGACCGCACCCGCGCCATCCTCGATTCGGTGTTTGTCGGCATCGTCACCATCGACGCCCACGGCATCGGTTGGATGAACCGCTCCGCACGTCGCATGTTCGGCGGTGACCTGGCGGACTTCGTGGGCCAGCCCTTGTCAACCGTGGCCACGCCCGACATCGACCACCCCTTCCGGATCACCGACTACCTCGACCACCTGCACGACGGGCAATCGCACACCTTCGAATGCCAGGTGGTGGGGCGCGATGGCCGTGTATTCTGGGTGGTGGGCAATGCCGTGGTCATCGCCGGCGACATCGGCCAGCGGCAGATCACCTATGCGCTGCTGGACATTGACCGGCGCCGCCAAGCCGAAGCCCGTTCAGCCGAGGCAGAAGCCACGCTCAAGCGCATCATCGAGATGGCCCCCATGGCCATCAGCGTGCTGGAAGCCAGCAGCTTGAAGGTGCTGCAGACCAACCAGAGCGCCGCCAGTTTCATGCAACGCGACGCTGGCAGCGCCATCGGCCTGCGCCCGGAGGACATCTACCCCGAAAGCCGCGCTCGCCAACTGCGCGCCGAAATGATGGCCGCGCTGGACGGTCACCAAGCCGTGCAGCGCGAGCACAAGGTCGAGGGCAACAAACGCGGCAGCCATCAGATCTGGGAGGTGAATTACCTGCCCTTGAGCGCCGAGGGCGAGGCGGCCGACCAACTGCTGGTCGTCGCGTCTGACATCACCGAGCAGCGGGCCGCTGAAAACGCCCGGCTTGAAGCCGCCATCGCCCAGCGCGAAATGCTGGTGCGCGAAGTGCACCACCGCATCAAAAACAACCTACAGGGCGTGGCTGGCCTGCTGCAACAGATCGCGGCTCGCAAGCCTGAGGTGGCCCCAGCCATCGCAGAGGTGGTGGGCCAGGTGCAGGCCATCGCGCAGGTCTATGGCCTGCAAGTAGGCACGGGCGGGCCGCTCAAACTGGGAAGCGTGGTCACGGCCATTGCCAGCTCCGTACAAAAAACGTTCGGGCACGTGATTGAAAACAGCCAATCGGGCCAAGATGCCCTTCCCTGGCTGCTGCCTGAGGCCGAATCCATCCCCATCGCACTGAGCCTGAACGAGCTGCTGACCAACGCCCACAAGCACAGCACCGGCCCTGGCACCCCGATCCATTGCGACATGGTCAGCGACGAACAAGGCGTGGTGATCAGCATCCGCAACCTGGGCCAGCTGCCAGAAGGCTTCAGCATCGACCGCATCCGGGGTGGCATCTCCGGCTTGGGCCTGGTGCGCGCGCTGCTGCCACGGCGCAGCTCCAGCATTCGCATGCACCAGGTGGGCGATTGGGTCCAGACGCAGCTGCAACTGACGCCTCCAGGCATCAGCCTGGCCGCAACCCCTCAAGTGCTGGGTGAGCCCACTGGTCAACAGTACGCGCTTTGGCCACAATAGGGGTCTCACAAACGCACGTGCCGACACGCATTGGCACGGCAGGACACCCTCACAACATGACGGCGACTTTTCAGGGCATGGCCCCCGGCGAAAGCAAAGGCAAAGTGCTGGTGGTGGACGATGACCGCCTGGTGCTGGCCACAGTGACCCACGGCCTGTCTCAGGCGGGCTTCGAAGTCATCGATGCTGACAATGGCGATGACGCCATCCTCTTGGCGCGCCAACACAAGCCTGACCTCGCTTTGCTGGACATCCGCATGGAAGGCAAAACCGGCTTTGACGTGGCGGCCTACCTGCGTGAGTACTGCCAGATCCCCTTCATGTTCTTGTCGGCCTTTGCCGACGAAGCCACGCTCGCTCAGGTCAAAGCCCTGGGTGCAGTCAACTACCTGATCAAGCCGCTGGACGTTCAGCAGATCGTACCTGCAGTGGAAGCCGCCTTTGCGAGCCGGGGCTTGGGCCCTCACAAGCCTGCCGCCGAGGGCGCTGCAACCGCCGGGCACGAGGACTCAGGCACGAACCAGCGCAGCCCGACTGAAGCTTCTGCCACTGAGGCCTCCCCACTGGATCAGACCGTGGCATTGGCCATGGGCATTGCGATGCACCGTCACTCTTTGAGTGCCGCTCAAGCCCTGAGCCGCCTCCAGCAACAGGCCGATCAAGAAAAACGAACACTGGCCGAATTGGCAGGCCGCGTCGTTCATGCCCAGGAAGTGCTGTCCAGCCTGGGCGGCCTGAACTGACCCACAGGCCTCAGCCCACGGCCGCTTGGCCGGGAGTGGCAGGGGGGTGAGCACCCGCTGTACCGAAGGAAGCCAGGGTGAAGTAAAAGCAAGCACCCGCACCTGGTGCGCCTTCGGCCCAGACGCGGCCTCCGTGCCGGCGCACGATGTTTTGCACACTGGCAAGCCCAACGCCTGTGCCCTGGAACTCACGGGCACTGTGCAGTCGCTGGAACAAGCCAAACAACTTGTCTGCGTGCTTCATGTCAAAGCCTGCGCCGTTGTCTTTCACAAAAAACACCGTGGGGTTGGTGGCCGAAACCGCCCCAAACTCAATGCGCGCCTGCGCCACCTTGGCGCTGTACTTCAGGGCATTGCCCAGGAGGTTCTCCAGCACACGGCGCAGCAAAACTTCATCGGCCAGGTGCCACAAGCCATCAGCCACCACAAGTTGTGGGCAGGCTGGGCTGGCGCCACAGGCACCTTCAGGCCGCATGCCCACCATGAGCTCGGTCACGATGTCGCGAACCAATGCACTGAGGTTGACACGCACCAATTGCAAAGGCGCTTGAGACAGCCGCGCCTGATCCAATACCGCGTCGATCATGCCGTTCATGCGAACCGTGGCCGACAAGATGCGCTCGAGGTGGTCTTTGCCAATGCGGTCCATCGCCGGGCCGTAATCCTCCTTGAGGATGCGGGCAAATCCATCCACCACGCGCAAAGGCGCGCGCAGGTCATGGGACAGGGCAAAGCGGAGAGATTCCTGAGCCGCCAGGTTGATCTCTTCTTCGCTGCGACGGGGCTCGGGAGAAGCCTCCACCAGGGTGAGCACAGGCGCACGGGGCATCAACGAGGGCGCAGGCTGAGGCGGTGCATCGGGCGTCCACACGCCGTGATGCCCCACCCAGCGACCGGCCGCATCCAGCCTCGGTTGGCCCAGGATGCGGCTCATGGTCAGCCCGCCCTGTGGTGCCTCGCCCTCAAGGCCCAGGCCATGGGGCCACGCGAGCCCGGATACGTGCACTTGGCCGCCGCTGCGCAACTGTGCCTGAAGCATGTGCCTGGTGCT
>JBEANX010000343.1:0-6642 GCA_041165245.1 Pseudomonadota bacterium | reverse complement strand
GGGCGTTGAACAGCACCAGCTTGAGGTTCAGGTCACGCAACCGGGCCTGAAGCTCGGTGGTGTCGTGTTC
The DNA here is from genome assembly GCA_041165245.1 of Pseudomonadota bacterium. Taxonomy (GTDB): domain Bacteria; phylum Pseudomonadota; class Gammaproteobacteria; order Burkholderiales; family Burkholderiaceae_C; genus Aquabacterium. The sequence continues at coordinate 6,572 of JBEANX010000343.1, read as the reverse complement.
GTGCGGGAAGAGACATTCCACCCCTTCGAACCCATCGCGCGCGGCCGCTTCAAAGCGGTCGAGGAAGGGCAGGTCGGGGTAGAGCCATGAAAGGTTCGCAGCGAACCTCAAACAGGAAAACGGGGACACATCCATGGCCCCGTAGCCTACATGATCCGGCCCCGTTTGCAGGGCCGCTCATGGCCGTGTCAGAAGGTTTCCCAGTCGTCGGTGTCCGAGGTGCTGGTGGCCGCTGCGGGCGGCGTGCTCACGGGCTTGGCCGCAGCTTTGGGTGGCATGGCAGCCGCAGGTGCAGGCAGCTTGGGCGCAGCCAGCTGCTTGACCGGGGTGATGTCCATGGGCTTGTGCATCGCGCTGGTTTTGGCCTTGGCGATCACGGTGTGTGTCTGCGTGCGGGCGGGGTAGCTCGCGACGCTGTGGTGGGAGGCTTGGCCGTGGCCGCCCAGCTTGAAGGACGACACGGCCTGGCCCAGGCGGCCGGCTTGCTCGCGCAGGCTTTCTGCGGCAGCGGCTGATTCTTCCACCAGGGCTGCGTTTTGCTGCGTCATCTGGTCCAGCTCATTGACCGAGCGGTTCACCGTGGCGATGCCGATGCTCTGCTCGGTCGAGGCCGCGCTGATCTCGCCAATGATGTCCGACACGCGCTGAACGCTGGTCAGGATCTCTTGCATGGAGGCACCGGCGTCCTGCACCAGGCGTGAACCCGACTCGACCTTCTCTGAAGAAGCGCTGATCAGCGTCTTGATCTCCTTGGCGGCATTGGCGCTGCGCTGCGCCAACGAGCGCACTTCACCGGCCACCACGGCAAAGCCGCGGCCTTGCTCACCAGCGCGGGCGGCTTCCACGGCCGCGTTCAGAGCGAGGATGTTGGTCTGGAAGGCGATGCCGTCAATGACGGTGATGATCTCGTTGATCTTGCGGCTGGCGCCGTCGATCTCGGCCATGTTGGCCACCACTTGCGAGACGATGTGCTCGCCGCGTTGGGCCGCCGTGGCAGCACCGGAGGCCAGCTGGTTGGCTTGCGTGGCCGAATCGGCGCTTTGGCGCACAGTGCCGGTCAGCTGTTCCAGCGAGCTGGCAGCGCCCTGCAGGTTCGAGGCCGTGCTTTCGGTGCGGTGCGACAGGTCCTGGTTGCCCGTGGCGATCTCGGCGGAGGCCGTGGTGATCGAATCGGTGGCCATGCGGATGGTGCTGATGGTGTCGCGCATGCGCCCACTCATGGTCAGCAAGGTGCCTTTGAGCGAGTCGGCCGGGGCGATCTCACCGTCGGGTTGCAGGTCCAGATCGCCATCGGCGACGCGCTGAAGCATTTCGCGCAGGCGGGCGGGGTCCGCGCCCAGCGAGTTGGACAGGTAGCCCATGGTGAGCATGGCAAAGGCCGTCAGCCCCGCCACCACGGTGGTGCCGATGCCCACACAGGTCCAGATCAGGGTGCTGACATGGCCAGCGACCACATCGTGTGCCGCCTTGAACGCTGCTTGAGCCTCGGGCGTGTCTCGGGGCAAGGTGAGCAGTTTGTCCAGGCCATCGGTCGTCATCCCACCGATGTAGGCGACGATGGCGATGCCCGTGGCGGTCAGCACCGTGGCACCGATGGGCAAGGTCCAGAGGCGGTTGCGAAGGTTCATGAGAAAGGCTCCAGCTCAAACGTGAGGCTCAACGTTGGGTTTATCGGCATGGTGCAGTGCCGCTTGAGGGGCTGATCGCTGAAAGTGCGCCCCGATGCAGCCGGAGTTTCCAGCCATGCAGGCGGGCGCGGCCGGACGGCTCCGGGGCTTCTCTAGAATCCCGCCATGACCGACACCGCTGTTGCCGGGGCGCCAAGCCCCGCTGTGCCCCCGACCCCGCCTGCTGCCTGGCGCCGCCTGATGTTCTGGGTGGGGCTGCTTTACTTCTCTGAAGGGCTGCCCCTGGGGCTGTTCTACGACCTGTTCCCCGTTCACATGCGCCAGTCGGGCGTGAGCCCCTCGGAGATCGGCTTGCTGAGCCTGCTGGGCCTCGCGTGGACGGTGAAGTTCCTCTGGGCGCCTTTGGTGGACGCCTGGCGCGGCCACCGCCGCTGGATGGCCGCGGCCAATGTGGGCATGGCCTTGAGCTTGATCACCCTGGCCTTTCACCCTGAGGCCCTGGGGCAGGGCGCCACCTGGCCCTGGGCCATGCTGGTGGCGTTCACGGTGCTGTCAGCCACGAACGACATCGCCACCGACGGCTACACCATCGAGATCCTCAGCAAAGACCAGTTCGGCCTGGCCAATGGCCTGCGCATCGGGCTGTACCGGGTGGGCATGCTCTCGGCCGGGCTGATGCTGGTGGTCGCGGGCTGGACAGGCAGCGACGGCCACCCCAACTGGGCCGCCGCCTATGGGCTGGCTGCCGTGGTGATGCTGGCCAACGCTGCTTTGATCTTGAATGCGCCTGCCCAGCCACCTCGCCCTGCGCGAGATGCCCAGGCTTCGTCCAAGGAGTGGGCCGTGCTCAAGCAGCAACCCATTTGGCTGCTGGCCTTAGGTCTGGTGCTGATCGGCCTTTTGTGGCCCGTGCTGGGGCCTTTGCTCAAGCTGTATGGGCCTGCCCCGATTGCAGCAGGTGACGCGGCTGCAACTGCGGCCGCGGCGGCGGGCAGTGCCTGGCAAGACGGGCTGGCCTGGGCCGTGGCGCATCAAAGCGCCTGGTGGTTCAAGGGCGCCATCCCGGTGAGTTTGATGTTCGCCGGCGCAAGCCTGATGGTGGTGGCCGGGCGCAGCCCGCAAGCCAAGGCCCTGGCCGAAGGCCCCGCTTTTGGCGCCTGGGTGGGCTTGCTGGCGCGGCCGGGCATGCTGGCCGTGCTGCTGTTCATCTTGCTGTTCAAGCTGGGTGATGCGGCCATGGGCTTCATGGTCAAGCCCTTCTGGGTGGACGCTGGCTTCACGCTGGCCCAGATCGGCCTGGTGAGCGTGAATGTGGGGATGGGCTTGTCGATCGCCGGTGGCCTGGTGGGTGGCTGGTATGTCGACAAAGCCGGCATCTACAAAGGCCTGTGGGTGCTGGGGCTGGCCCAGGCCCTGTCCAACCTGGGGTATGCCGCGGCGGCTTACTTGATCCCGCATGCCGAACCGGGCCAACTGGCCCTGCAAAGCCAGATGTTGGTCTATGGCGCCAGCGCCATCGAGAGCTTCACGGGCGGCCTGGGAACAGGTGCCTTCATGGCCTTTTTGATGGCCATGGTGAGCAAAGAGCGCGCCACGACCGAATACGCCATCTTGTCGTCCATCTTCGCGTTTTCGCGCTCGGTTTCGGGCTGGGCGGGCGGTTTGGGCGTGGAACAAATGGGCTATGCGGCCTTCTTTTTCCTGACCTTCTGGCTGTCTTTCCCAGCTTATGCGCTCTTGCCACAGGTCAAGCGTATGCTTTTGCGCCAGGGCGCGCGTTGAAGGTCTCAAGGGCCAACAGGTGTGTGGCTGCGAACGTGGCGACAAGAGCGGCAGCAAACATGGCTGCAGGTGATGTGCCCTGCGTGATTTTGAAAGCGAACGAACAATGAAAGCTACTTTGATCTCGACGGTGGTGTCCCTCGCCCTGGGGCTGGGGGCCGCTGTGGGTGCGGTGGGCACGGCCCAAGCCCGTGATGGCGTGGACGTGGGCAAGCAATCGGGCTTCACCCGTTTGGTCTCGGCCGAGCAGGTCGAGCAGGCCGCGGCCCAGCAATACGCCCAGATGCAGCAGCAAGCCAGCCAGCAAAATGCGCTGCTGCCGGCCAACCACCCGCAGGTCATCCGCCTGCGCACCATCGCCCAGCGTGTGATTCCTTATTCGCTGGAATGGAACAAGCGCGCCCCGCAGTGGAAGTGGGAGGTCAATGTCATCAACAGCAAAGAGCTCAACGCCTTTTGCATGCCCGGCGGCAAGATCGTGTTCTACACGGGCATCCTGGAGCAGCTCAAGCTGACGGATGACGAAGTGGCCATGATCATGGGCCACGAAATGGCGCACGCCCTGCGTGAGCACGCCCGCGAACGCATGGGCAAGACAGCCGCCACCCGCATCGGCGCCAACCTGCTGTCGGGCCTGTTGGGCCTGGGCAGCGTGGGCGACACGGTGCTGAACATGGGCGGGCAATTGCTCACGCTCAAGTTCAGCCGCGAAGACGAATCCGAGGCCGACCTGGTCGGCATGGAACTGGCGGCCCGCTCGGGCTATGACCCGCGCGCCGGCGTGAGCCTGTGGCAAAAGATGGCGGCGGCCAACAAGGGCGCGCCACCGCAGTTCATGTCCACCCACCCATCGAGCAACACCCGCATTCAGGACATCCAGGCCAACCTGGGCAAGGTGGTGCCTTTGTACGACCGCGCCGACAAGCCTGCCCAACGCTTTGACGCGCCCTTGCGCAATGGTGCCAACCATGTGGGCATGGACCAAGCCCTGGCCTTTTGGGGCGCGGGCCCTGCCAGCCTGGGGCGCGAGGCGCATTGAGCGCTCTCAGCGTTTTGAGGGCGCCCGCCCCTGACCTCAGGTGAGGAAGGGGTTGTAGCGGCGCTCTTCGCCCAGGGTGCTCTCCGGGCCGTGGCCGGGCGTGAAGGTCACGGCATCGCCCAAGGCGAACAAGCGGTTCTTGATCGCGTTGATCAGGTCAGCGTGGTTGCCGCCTGGGAAGTCGGTGCGGCCAATGCCACCAGCGAACAGCACGTCGCCCACAAAGGCGTGTTGCAGTTCGGGCGAGTAAAACACCACGTGGCCGGGCGTGTGGCCGGGGCAGTGCAGCACCTGCAAGCTGCTCTGGCCCAGGGTGACGGTGTCGCCCTGCTGCAGCCACTGCGTGGGCGCGAATGGCTCGGCCACCGGGAAGCCAAACATCTGGCTTTGCTGCGGCAGGGCCTGGATCCAGTAGTCGTCGCCCTCATGCGGCCCGATGATGGGCACGCCGTGCGTGCGCGACAGCGTGCCGGTGGCGCCCGCGTGGTCAATGTGCGCGTGGGTGAGCCAGATGGCCTTGAGCGTGAGTCCACGCTGCTTGATGGCCGCTTCCAGCATGGGGATGTCGCCACCTGGGTCGATCAGGGCGGCTTCGTGGGTGGCGTCGCACCAGACCAAGGAGCAGTTTTGCTCGAAGGCGGTGCAGGGGAGGGTTTGGCGGTGGAGCATGGGGTGGGTCCAGCAGGCGATGGTTCCAAGGGCTTGGGTGCGCTTGATTTTCGCAGGTTGGCACAGGGTCTGCTGTGCGTGCCGACATGGTGACTCTCACCGCTGGTGAGAGTTTTGCTTCTGCTACCAAGCTGATGCCAAACAGTTTGGTTCGTCCGTACGGAAGCTGTCATGTGTTTGACGCTGGCCAAGTGGCGCATCAAAGCTGCAGGCCCTGCTTGAGGTCATTCATCCATGAAGGCGCAACCAACCCCTCGTGCTGCAAGCGCCCCACCACGATGCCAGGGTGAATGCCCAGTCGTGCCGCAAAGCCCCTCACTGCTGCTTTCGACTTCAAGGTGGGCAGCGCCGCCTCATGTTCTGGCGCGATCAGCCACTCACCCGCCCAAACATTGGCCTCATGCTCTTTCGGGTCATCGGTGTGGGCCGCATTGGGGTCGTCCAGAAAGATGGATTTTTTGTCTTCCTTGCTGGCGGCGTGCAGCAGCACATGGGCGGCTTCGTGGAAGAAGCTGAACCAGAACTTGTCGTTGCTCTTGCCGTAAAGCGAGAGCTGAATCATGGGCCGCGAGGGCGTGAGCCATCGGGCCACACCGCTCACGCGGGCGCGTGGCAGGGCTGGCACCAGCACCAGCACCACGCCTGCTTCATGCAGCAGGCGTTGCATCTGCGGTAAGAACACCTCGGGTGCTTGAACACTCAGGCGGCGAATGGCTTGCAGGGCCTGCTCGAAGCGTTGCGCGTCGTAAGGCGGGCCGTCGAGCTTTTCGGCCTGTTGCTCGCCCAGGCGCAGCCAGGCTGAAATGGCTCCCACATCGCTTTGATCAGGGCGGGTGCGTCGAAATGCCACCTGCATGCCGCCATAGTGGCTGCGCCAGTCATCAGGTGCCGCCACACCAAAAAATCTCAGGCAAGCATCGACCAGACCCGGCTTGTTCTTGGCGCTCATGGTGACTTTGGGGATGGCGCCGCAGGCCATCAATTCCTTCACGGGCAACTCGTCCAGCCACGAGGCCCAGCTGGCATGCGTGGCGGCGGCTCCCAGGCGGGCGGTGTGCTTGCGGTAGTTGGCCTCCAGGGCCAGCCAGAAATCAAGCGTGCTGCCCAGCACGCGCTCCAGGCGCTGCGCGGCGTCCACCGTGAGGGCCACCTTGCCATTGATGAGCTGGCTGATGTGCTTTTCGGTGTAGCCCAAGCGGCGGGCCAGTTCGATCTGCGTCCAGCCGCGTTCTTCGGCCAGGTCGAGGATGGATTCCCCGGGCGGGGACGCCCAGTCGGGCGCAAAGGGTGCGCTCATGTCAGTCATGGTAATCGCCGATGTACTCAATGCAGATGATGGTGACCTGGGCCCAATCGATGCCGCCGCCCTCACGCTCGGGGCATGGGTCGTGGGCTGGCGCGAACACCAAGCGCCAGCCCCCAGCCAGGTCCAGCGCGAACTGGCCTGTACGCTC
>JBEANX010000342.1:0-2545 GCA_041165245.1 Pseudomonadota bacterium | reverse complement strand
GCGCATCTTTGTCCAACCGCGTGTGCAAGGTCGACTCCACCAAGGCATTGGCTGCAATGCCCTTGGGCAAGCTCACGCCCACCGGCAACTGGTTCAAGGCCACCAGGGCTTGCCAGCGCTCATGGAACCACCACACGCCCGCGCTCATCAAGGCCAACCAGGCCGACAGGATCAAGGCCGAGACCCACAGCAAGGTGTGCCACCCCACCGGCTTGTGCCAACCTCTGGGCCGCAGCGTTGCTGGGTTCGACCTCATGCAACAGCTTTCATGGGCGAGCACTCAGGCTGTGTGCCCAACCGGCCGTGGGCGCCAAGGTGATGGCGTCAAATGGCAGGGTGATGTCCATGCGCTGCAAGCTGGCCTGCACGCGCTGCTGAGGGAAGCTCAGCGTGGCATTGACAGGCTCTGTCACAGGCAGTTGCAGGGATTCTTTGATGGGGATCCTCGCCTCGATCACCGTTTGCACACGCGCTTTGATGGGCTCGCTCAGGCGCACGCTGGCCGGCACGTCGAGCACCACTGGCAAGGTCTGGCGCACCGGCACCACCAGCTTGACAGGCACCTGTGCCTTGAGCGGGATGCGGCCTTTGATCGGTAGGCTGACGTTGAAGCCCAGCACGCGGGTCTGGACAATGGTGTCCAGATTGAACGACTGATCGATCTGCACCGTGTGCTCCACAGGCACATCGAAAGAAATGGGCACCGAGGTCTCGACATGCACCTTCACTGGCACCGCATCAGGCATGGGGATGCTCAAGGTCTCGTCGATGGGCACCCGCACAGGCAAGGTCTGGTTGATGCGCACATGCACGGCCTTGCTCACGGCGGCCTTCACGGCCAGGCTTTCGGGCAGGCGGATGTCGGCTGGCTGGTCATGCAACACCACGTGTGCGGCCATGTTGCCAAAGGCCCACCAGGCCATGGTGCCTGCCAGGGCGGTCATCAGCACCAGCAACACCAGGGACGTCAGGATCAGCGCTTTCCAGGTGACGGCTTGAGGGGGCTGGTTGGATGACGGCGTGGGCATGACACCACGACTGTAGCGCAGCGGCAGCCCGCTCAATCCCACGTGTAAGACTTGCCGCATGCCGCCCCTGCGCGCGTCACAGAAAAGAGGCAGACCTCACAAAAATTGTCAGCCCGGCACCCGGGAGAACACTTTGTTCACGGGTGGAAGCAAGGTAGCAAAATGGGGCATTGACTGAACGCCTTGGCGACCACGCATGACGACCCCGACCTCCACCAGCCGCCCCTCTGCCGACCAGGCCCACGCACGCCTGGTGTCGGACATCCTGCTCGGCACCTACCCACCGGGCAGTGTGCTGCCTGGTGAGCGCGAATTGGCCGAACTCATGGGCACGAGCAAAACCGCTGTTCGCGATGCCACCAAACGCCTGGAAGCCATGCACATGGTGCGGGTGACCCCTGACATGGGCACGGAGGTTCTGGATTACCAACTCACCTGTGGCATTGACCTGCTGGAGGCCATGTCTCACCACATCCTGGATTTCGCTGCCCTGGCCCAGCACTGGCTGTCGGTGCTGGAAATGCGTGCTGCACTGAGCGCTGACATCGCCCGCCTGTGCGCCCTGCGCGCCTCGCCTGAATTGCGGCGCAAGATCGTTCAGTTGCGCGAACACATGCTGATCACCACCGATGAGAACGCGCTCTACGCCTTGTCAGGTGGCCTGTGGGATTGCCTGATCACTGGCTCGGGCAACCTCGCCTACCGCCTGTCGCTCAACAGCATGCTTCGCAGCTTGCAGAGCAACCCTGCCATGGCCATTCAGTGGTGCCTGGCCGAGATGCGCCTGACCAATTTCCATGAGGCCTTGATCAAGGCCATTGCCTCGGGCGACGCAGAGGCCGCCGAAGCCGATGTACGTACCATGATGCGCAACGGGCTGGTCATTTACGAGCAGCGGGTGGCCGCGGCCAAAGCCATGGCTCAAGCCAGCGCCCAACAGGCCACGCAACCTGCCGCTTGATGCCACCTGCCCACGATGTCGCCCTTGATCACTGACCGAGACACCGCCCTGGCCACGTTCGCCCAACTGCAACAACTGGCCGCCGCCAAAAACCTGAGCCTGCGCGAGCCACCACCAGAGCCCACCACCTGCTGCGGCAGAGGCTGCAATGGCTGTGTGTGGGAGGGCTGGTTTGAAGCCGCCAACTATTGGTGCGAAGAAGCCCAACTGGTGCTGATGGACTGAGCCACATGGCAGCTCAGGCTGACTGACCTTTGCCAGCCTCGTCGTCCAACTTGGCCAGAAAAGCCAGCTTCTCAGCAATCTTGACCTCCAGCCCCCGAGGCACCGGCTGGTACCAGTTGGGTGATGCCATGCCATCGGGGAGGTAAGTCTCGCCCGCGGCGTAGGCATTGGGCTCGTCGTGGGCGTAGCGATACTCATGCCCGTAGCCCAGCTCTTTCATGAGCTTCGTGGGCGCATTGCGCAAGTGCACGGGCACCTCGCGGCTTCTGTCTTGCTTCACAAAGGCTTTGGCCTGGTTGTAGGCCTTGTAGCCCGCATTGCTCTTGGGCGC
>JBEANX010000341.1:0-8554 GCA_041165245.1 Pseudomonadota bacterium | reverse complement strand
GTGGGCGCGACTTGCGTTTGTTGCTGGCCGAGAGCGTTGAGCGGGAGGCCGTGGCTGTTGCACGCGAGCGTGCCGGTGCCGACCGCGCACTGCGCTGGATGCGTGGGCTGCTTTTAGGCACAACGGCTGCCATTGCCGCGGCCGCACTGCTGTTGGCATTGGCGTTCTCGCGCGCCTTGCGCCGCCCGCTGGACCAACTCAATGAAGGGGCACTCGCGCTGCAGCGCGGCGACCTGGCGCACCGCATTGCACAAGACGGGCCTGACGAGTTCTCAGCGGTGGCACGCAGCATGAACACCATGGCCGAGGAGTTGGCTGACCACCGTGCGCGAGAAACACAGGCACGCCAGCAACTCGAGGCCCAGGTGGCCGCACGCACCGGTGAACTCAAAGGCGCGCTGGAAGCCCTGCAACAGGTCGATGCAAGGCGTCGCCAACTGTTTGCCGACATCAGCCACGAATTGCGCACACCCACCACCGTAATCTTGGGCGAGGCCGAGGTCACACTGCGTGGGCGTGACCGCCCGGCCGACGACTACCGCGCCGCCTTGCAACGCATCGTGTCCACCTCGCGCCAACTGGGCAGTGTCATCGACGACTTGTTGAGCATGGCGCGCAGTGACATGGATGCACTGGCGCTCAACCGTCATGCGATTGACCTGGATGAGCCCTTGCAGCAGGCCATCGAGCAGGCCCGCGCGCTGGCGCACGAGCGCGGCATCAAAGTGCTGGGCCCGCAAGCTGCCTTGGGAGAGTTGCCCGTGATGGCTGACCGGCAGCGCTTGCGCCAGTTGCTTTTGCTTTTGTTGGACAACGCCGTGCGCTACTCGCACCCAGGTGGCGTGGTTGAACTGCTCGTGCAGCGAATGCCCGAGCGCGAAGATGGCTCTGTGCTGTGTGAGATAAGGGTGGTTGACCACGGCATTGGCATTTCAGCCGAAGACTTGCCACGAGTGTTTGAGCACACCTTCCGCAGCGAGCAGGCTCGCCAGCACCGGGCCGATGGCAGTGGTCTGGGCCTGGCCATTGGCCGTGTGCTCGCGCGAGCGCATGGTGGCGACATCCGCCTAGAGAGCCAGCCTGGGCACGGCACGACGGCCTTGCTGTACTTGCCACTGCTGACCGAAGATGGGATGGAGGGATCCGAATGAACATTCTGGTGGTTGAGGACGACGCGCGCATCGCCGACTTTTTGGAACGTGGCTTGCGCGCTGAAGGCCACCGTGTGCAGGTGGCACGCACGGGCCCCGAGGGCTTGGCCTTGGCGCGAGAAGCCTCGCTTGGTGAGCACGGCGGCGACACACCCACCGTGCTGCTGCTGGACGTGATGCTGCCCGGCATGAGCGGGCTTGAGGTGTGCCAGACGCTGCGCGCCTCGCAGGTGCACCTGCCGATCCTCATGCTCACCGCGCTCGGCACGCTCGAAGACCGCGTGAGTGGGTTGCGCCTGGGCGCTGACGATTACCTCGTCAAGCCCTTCGAGTTCGAAGAACTGCTGGCTCGCATTGATGCGCTGGCGCGCCGCGGCCACCGCCAGGCCACCGCGACACGCGAGGTGCTGGTGGTTGCTGATCTGGAACTCGACACACGTGCCATGCGCGCCAGCCGTGCGGGGCGTCCACTCGGGCTCACTGCGCGGGAGCTGGCGCTCCTGGAACTGCTGATGTCATCACCCGGCCGAATGTTCAGCCGCGAGCGCATCCTTGCCAATGTGTGGGGCACCAATGAGGACCCGCTGACCAACGTGGTCGACGTTTACATTCGGCGCCTGCGCACCAAGATCGACCTGGGCGGCGCGCGGCCTTTGATCCACACCCAGCGCGGCCTGGGCTACCGGCTCGAAGACTTGCCGTCAGACGAGGCATCGCCCATGCACGGCGACTGAAGCTGAGCTGCTAGAGGCAACCCAGTTCAGCGCCTCTGGACATCAGGCTGCCTTGCGCTTGCGGCCCCAGGCACCCAGCACGGCCACACCAGCCAGCAACATCGCGTAAGACTCAGGCTCTGGCACTGCAGCCGCGGCCAAGGCGGCCACGCCTGTGTTGGGGAAGTCGGTGAACACGCCGTCCACGCCCAGGCTGAAATAGTAAGCCATTTCAGCTTGCGGGTTGGCAAAACCGTAGCCGCTGGCGTCGTTGCGGAAGGTCCAGGTGTGGATCAAGAGGCCCGCAGCGTGAGCAGCTTCGATCACACCGGTGGAGCCGTCGACGCGGCGGTCGTTGATGTTGATGGTGCCGTTGCCGTCGCGGTCCACGCCATCGTCCACGGTCTTGACCAGGTAGGGCTTCCAGGGGCCCACGCCGTCGGCGTAGGTGGCGATCTCGGCCAGGCCTGCAGGGGTGAGCAGGTCGGCAAAGGTCTTGGTGCCACCGGCCAGCACGATGTCGTAGGGCTGGGCGTAAGGCGCGACCAGGCTCATCGAGCCATTGGCGTTCACGTCATCGGCATCGACCAGTTGCACCAGCTTGATGTTGGTCTGGCCGTTGAGGTACTTCAGGTTGGCTGTTTCGAAGGACTGGATGAACACGGGCGCATTGGCCGTGTTGCCATAGGCTGCATGAAGCGTGCTGACCAGGGCGTTCTCGATGGTGTTGGCACCAAAGCCCTCGGCATGGAAGGTCGAGTGCTTGATCTCGGGGTAGATGCCCACGGTGCGGCCGGTGTTGACGCTGTTGGCCTTGGCCAGGGCGATCACTTCGTCCAGCGTGGGGATCTGGTATTGGCCGTTGAATGACTGGTCGCGGTTGCCGCGTGCCTGAACGGCGCCCAGGGTCTTGATCTCAGCCAGGGTGAAGTCTTGGGCAAAGTAGGCGGTGGTGGAGACACCATCAACCATGCGCGTGCTCATGCGGTCAGCGCCGAACTTGGCTGCCACGTCGGTGGTGCCGTCGAGCATGGGTTCGTGGCGGGCGATCAGCACGCCGTCTTTGGTCAGCACCAGGTCGGGCTCGATGTAGTTGGCGCCTTGCTGGATGGCCAGGGCGTAGCTCTCCAGCGTGTGTTCAGGCAGGTAACCCGTGGCACCACGGTGGCCGATGACGATGGGGCTTTCGCCGTTCAAGGTGTTCCAGGCCATGGCGGGTGCGGCGGCCAGGGTGGACAAGGCGATCAGGGAGATGGCGCGGATGTTCATGGTGTTTCCTCGGACAGTCACAACTGGGTGGGTGCTTCAGGGGCTGCATGTGCGGCGGACTTGAAGTTTTGTGAAGGTAGAGGGCTTGCGTGAATTGGCAGCGGCCTCGGAGGGGCTTGCATGGGTTGATCGGCTCATGGGGGTGTGGCTTTTGGTGCGCTTTTGTTGGTGCTTGCTATGTGGCTTGCTTTGGGCTGGCGCGTTCGCGGCCGAGCGCCTGCGCAGCCCGGCTCCGCGGCGGCGGCCCTTCGGGCTTCCCTGTGCTGCTCGCTCAGGTCGGGATCGACCGACAACTCGCCCCCGGTGGGGGCTCAGACATCGGTCGCTCTTGGCTGGGCTTGCCATGGCAGCCCATGCCTTGGTTGGCCTTTGGGATCAGTGCAGGTGCTCGATTTGCTTGGACAGGTAGGGCCAGAAGGTCAACATGCCGATGGCTGCTGCGCCTGCCGCGGTAATCAGCACGGCGCCTGCAGCAATGTCTTTGGCGCTTTTGACGGCGAATGAGTATTGGGGTGAGACCACATCGCAGACCAATTCGATGGCAGTGTTCATGGCCTCTGCCGCCCATACCAGGGTGATGGCCGTGAGCAGCCAGCGCCAATCAGCCGCGCTCACGCCCAGGAGACATGCGGAGGCAGCCACCATCAGGCTGGCCAAAAGGTGCAGCCATGCGTTGTGCTGGGTCTGGATCATCAGGGCCAAGCCATCAAACGCATGGCTGAAGCTGCGAAGGCGTGAGCGCCAACTGAAGCGTGTGGCGGTGCAATGGGCTGTGCTTGGGTGCGGGTGGCGGTTCATCGTTGTTTGGGTTCGTGGGTTTGTTTGTGGTTCAGGCGCCATGCCTGGGGGCTTGAGGTGTGGCGTCCTTTGCGCCAATTCATGGCCTTGGCCAGGGCTGCTGCGGCCATGAAAAAGGCCAGATGGGCGCCCAGCCACAGGCAGCAGCTCACGCGTGCACCTGGCAGGCCAGTTCCAAGCGCAGGCTGGTTCGGCCATTGATGGGCACGCGCAGGCGGGCGCGGCCTTGGCTGCCCGCGCACAGGTGGGTGACGCGGGCGCCTTCAACCCTGTAGACGGCATGTGGGCGCAAGCCGCCCACGACCATGCTGTGCTCGGTGGGGTCGCCAGGGCCAGGGGCATCGCGGCCTGCACCACCGCCTTTGTCACTGCCGCGTTCATGACCGCTGTAGAGCACTGCGTGCAGGCCACCTGCAGCGTCGGCATGGCACGAGGCCACCAGCACATCGGGATAGCGCACTTCATCCAGCCAGGGGCCGGTGTGGGGTGGCGGTGTGTTGATCAGGGTGCGAAAGGCATCGCGTCCGCCGGCCAGCGCCATGAGCTCGGTGCCGTGTGACCAGACCGAGGCTTTGGCCCGGTGCATCACGCCCTCGTGCAGGGTGCTGGGGCATTCGCCCTCTAAGGCGTCCATGCAATGTTGGTAGACGACCTCGTCGCCCAGTTCGATGGCGGCCAGGGCGGTGGCGGTGTAGGCACTGGCGCGTGAGAAGGCGTAGTTGCCGGTATCGATGGGCCAGAAGGCTTTGCGCCTGAAGTGGCCTTGGGCATCCAACAACTGGCGGCGCAGCAGCAGCCATTGGCGGCGGGCCAAGTCAGGCGCCAGTGCGTTCAGGAAGTAGCAGGGGAGGGCTTGGGCCATGGCGCCACCGATGGCAGGCAGTGCCAGGCCTGTGGCGCTGGAGCGGCAAGGCACCAGGCGGCCGAAGGCGTCGAGGAACTCGGCCTGCAGGCTTTGCGCGAAGCGTGCTGCGTGGCGGCTGAGCCAATGGGTGCTGCCGCGTTGTGCGTTGTGGGCCAGCAAGGCGCAAGCGCCCATGGCGTTGCACAAGGGGTAGATCCAGTTGGGCTCGCAAGGCACCAGGCCGAAGGGCGAGAGGCGCAAGGAAGCATCCAACTGCTGGAAGAGCGAATCGTGGTCATGCACATAGCGCGTGCCCGATGGGTGGTGCAGCGTGAAGAAGCCAGGGCCCGAGGCCTCGCGGCTGCCAGTGCTGGCTTCAAACAAGGCCATCTGCAAGGCCACAAAGCCGGTGAACATGATGTTGTCGCGCTTGATGGGATTGGGGTTGCGCCGCAAGTGGCCCCAAAGGCTCTCCAGCGCCCAGTAAGACCAGATGCGGTGCTGCCGCTGCTTGTGCAGCAACTGCTCTTGCGCCCGCACCATGTAGCCCCCATGCCCCCGAAAAGCCGGCGTGAAGCGCGCTTGCGTCAAGGCCAGGGCATAGCCCAGGAAGTTGACTTGGTAGCGCAAGGCGGCGGTCTGAAACGGATCACGCTGTTCAAAGCCTTGGAACTGATCCACAGGCTGCAAGGCGCGGTCGAGCGCGAAGCGCACGCGTTGAAGGTGCTCCAGGCTCATCTCTGGCAGCGGCATGGCGGCGACATGTGGGGCCTGCCTGTTTTGTGTAGGGTTGTGGGGCGCAGCGTTGCTGGCGGGCATTGGCGCCGTGAAGACCTTGCCCAGGTGCGGCTGCATCTGCCGCAGGTAGGCGTTGTCCTGGTGGCGCTGCCAGCGCACAAAGGCCATCCAAACAGGCCAGGCCAGCAGTGGGGCTAGGGCTGCTGCAGCCACTGCCATGTGCGCCAGGCTGGCGATGTGCGGTGAGATGGGGCCATGGCGCATGGTGGCGGCCCACAGCGCTGTGCCCAACCAGGCCAGCGGCGGCGCCACGATGTTGCCCGTGGCAAACCACAGCAGCACCGACAGGCCGAACAGGCCGCATGCGCTAGCTGCCAGCACGGTGTGCCCGATGCCGCTGGTGGTGCACAGATCGGCATGCGCCAGAAAGCCTGCGCCGGGCACCATGAGGCCCATGCCGAAGATGTGCCAGGCGTCTGGCAAGGGGGCATGGAGCAAGGCGGTGCCGGTGCTTGCGACTGCCAGGTAAGTGGCGAGCAGCCTCAGCAGGCGGCTGCGGGTGATGGGGCCGAAGGAGCTCCGGTTGGGCCAGGGCAGGGGTGGGATCTGCGGCAGGGCCTGGGGGGTGAGATGGAGCTGCTTCGGGGTGGATGCCATCGGGTGCCCTTTGATTGGCTGCGGGGATGCAGGCAGTCTGGGCGGGGTGGGTGAGGGGAGGATGGGGTGTGTGAAGTGGGGGTGAAGTTGGGGATGTCGGGAGAAGGCTGAACTGAGACTTTGGTCATCATGGTGACATAAATGTCAATCTGATATCATTGTCATGTTTGATGATAAGTATCAAATGTGCCCGTGGCATGAGCCGCCCCGGTGTCCGCTCCCGTGTTGCGGCTGCAAAGCTTGGGCGCATGCCCATACGCCTCAATGAGGCCGCCGGGGATGTCTGCTCTTAAAAATGGCCTTGATGCGACCGTCTTCGAGGGTTCGATCAAGCAGGCACCCATGCACGGCTTGTTTCGACCACCGTTAACTCATCAAGGAGCACTCATGCGCCAAGACAATTCCATCGCCAAACGCACGGCCATCGTCACCGGTGGCTCATCTGGCATCGGCCGGGCCTTCGTGGTCTCGCTGCACCGCAGTGGCTGGCAGGTCATCACATGTGGCCGCGATGAAAACAAGCTCCGTCAACTGGAGGCAGCGATTCCGGGTGTCCACACCTACCCGTGTGATGTGAGCGACAAGGGCTCTGTCACGGCCTTCGTGGCCTGGGTCACTTCGTCTTTCCCTGATGTCAAGCTGCTGGTCAACAACGCGGGTGCCATGCGCGAACTCGATTTCACCCAAGCTGATCTCCTGAGCCAGGATCTGACCCAGGAGATCCATGCCAACCTCGATGGTGTCATCAACATGACGGCAGGCTTGCTGCCAGTCCTGCGGGCCTCCCAACCCTCCAACATTGTCATGGTGAGCTCCGGATATGGGCTGGTGCCCAGCACTCGAGCGCCTGTCTATTCAGCGTCCAAAGCAGGTTTGCGCAGCTTCACCAAGGCGCTGCGGCGCCAGATGACGGGGCAGGGCGTGACCATCACCGATGTGGCCCCACCTGCGGTGGACACTCCTGCCGCAGCGGGCTATGTGGGCCCGAAGATCTCACCTGAACAAGTGGTCGAGATGACGCTGGCCGCTGCTTGGCGCGGGCAAGAAGAGGTTTACCCAGGCGAGACTCGCTGGCTGCCCTTGATGCTGCGGTTGGCGCCTCGCTGGATCGAAAACCTGGTGGCCAAGACCTGATGCGTGTTGGCTTGCCCTGCCTGTCAAGGCTGAGCAAAGGGGTTGGCGGGCAGTTCAATGTGAGGCAGCGGGCGGCTGGCCACCGCTTGCGCCTCTTCAATCGGCAAGCCTAGGACGGTCAGCAAGATGGCAGCGATCCGCTGGGTCAGTGCCTGCGGGTCGCCAAAGACGTCTGGCTCATGGTTCAGTTCGGCCTGATCTGACAGGGCGGCCAAGCCACCCAGGATCGTGCTGCCAACGGCGATGTACACCGACGGCAAATCGCTGACCGTGAATCGTCCGGCGGACACGCCACTGCCCATGTCTTGCAGCAGGTACTTGCCCAGGCCCGTGCTCATGCTGTCGCGGCTGAAGCTGGTCTGAAACACAAACCTGCCCCAGGTTGGATCGGCATGCCCGCGCAGCATGGTGTAGCGCGCCGATGCCGAGACCTTCTCAGCGGGGTCGCTCAACTGGTCGCCCAGTTTATCCAGTGCCACCGCAAAGTGGCCGATCACCTCTTCGATGAGGGTCGCATGGATGGCGTCCTTCGATTCAAAGTGGTTGTAGAACGAACCAAACCCGACGTCTGCCTTTTCGGTGATCTCGTTGATCGTGACGCCGGCCACCCCGCGATGAGCCATCAAGTGCAGCGCCGCCCCCAAAAGGCGGGCGCGCGTGTCGCGTTTGCGTCTGGCGCCACGTGGTGTTTTGACATCTGGCAAAGGCTCGGTGGGCGCGCCTTTGGGTGCACGAGCGCGCTTGGCCGCCGGGGGCTTATCAAGGGGAGGCATGTGGAACTTGGCAGGCATGAACAGCTTCGAGCCTAGCACCGATGCGCAGGGGCGGCGCGGCTTGCCCCTGGATCAGGGTTAGCACCACAGCATAAGTTGAGTTTGTTGATCATAATTGATGAAAACATCAGTTAACAACGAGGTGCCCATGAGCTTTCCTGCACATCCCCTGCGCAAGTTGACCGCCGAAGAGGTCCAGCGTTACGACGAAGACGGCGTGATCATGCTGCGCCAAGCCCTGGAGCCCAACTGGGTGGCCATGGTCGAGGAGGCCCTTGAAAACGCGATCCGTGATCAGTCTCTCCTTGGCAAGTTCATGTCCAGAAAGGTCGAGGGCTACAAGATGGACATCTTCTTGTGGAAGCGCCTGGATGTCTTGCGTGACTTGATCTACTACGGCCCGTTCGCACGCTGGGCGCAAGACCTGATGCAGTCCAAAGAGGTTCGCTTCTTCTACGACCAGATGTTCGTCAAGGA
>JBEANX010000340.1:0-2844 GCA_041165245.1 Pseudomonadota bacterium | reverse complement strand
CGACACCATCGCTTCCAAGGCTGCACTGGAAGCGCAGGAGGATGGTGTGGCGGTGGCCCAGACCGCCGAGGCCATGAAGGCCATCGCGACCAAAATTGCCATCATTGATGACATCGCTTACCAGACCAATCTGTTGGCCTTGAACGCGGCCATTGAAGCGGCTCGTGCTGGCGAGCATGGCAAGGGCTTTGCCGTGGTGGCCGCTGAGGTGCGCAAACTGGCCGAGCGCAGCCAGATTGCGGCGCAGGAGATCGGCTCCCTGGCGGGCTCGTCGGTCCAACTGGCGGCCAAGGCAGGCGATCTGTTGACACAGATGGTGCCTTCGATCCAGAAGACAGGCTTGTTGGTGCAAGAGATCGCCTCCGCCTCGATCCAGCAAAGCCAGGGCGTGCACCAGATCAACGGCGCCATGGGCAACCTGAGCGATGCGACCCAGCACACCGCGGCAGCCTCCGAGGAGCTCGCCGCCACGGCTGAAGAGCTGTCCTCGCAAGCGCTGCAACTTCAGGAGTTGATGGGCTTTTTCCTGCTCCGAGAAGACCTCGTCAATGGCCAGGCAGCACCCAACAACCTGCGGCACAAGCGTACGGTGGGTGCGGCCCAAAACGACCTGGCTGCCACGACGGCGGACAACAACTCGGCCGCGCATCGCCCCCAATCCCGATTTGCTCGCCCCGTGCGCAGCACGGACATCGACGAGACGGCTTTCACGCATTTCTGATCAAAACACTCAACCTTCCGGCATTCGTGCCGAAATCACGTTCTCGGGTCCGTGACGCACCCGAGCTGAACACTGTTGTTCGTGATTGCCGGGAGTTGCTTCATGAAAACGCGTCACTTGTTGTTGAGCCTCGGGCTGTTGGGCGTGGGGCTCACCGCCACCGTGGGAACGGTGGGCTGGTGGGGTTTGCAGGCACTGGGAGCCAGCATGGACGAAACCGTGGTGGCCACCCAAGCCACCCAGGAAATCACCCTCGGAGACATGATGCACGACGCCTTGCGGGGCGATGTCTTTCAGGCCCTGATGCATGCGCAAGTCGGAGCGCATGATGAAGTCAAGGTGGAGCACAAAGAGGCCCAAGCACACGGCGAAGGTTTCCTCGGCCGCATCCACGAGCTCCAGAAGCTGCCCCTCCCGGAAGATCTGCAGCAAGGCGTCAAAAGGCTCGAGCCCACCGTGGCCAGGTATGTCAGCAAAGGGCAGGAAATCACCGCGCTGGCTTTGACCGACCATGCGGCCGCCTACCGTCAGCTGCCTGATTTTGTGGCCCTGTTTGAGCAACTGGAAAAAGAGCAGGATGTGGTCATCGAAGGCATTGAAGCCTTCGCCAAGGCACGCGATGCACAAGGCAATCAGCAACGCATCCGCACCCAAAACTGGATGCTGGCTTGCACACTCATTGGCGCCTTGGGCCTGCTCACAGCGGCACTGGGCGTGACGCGACAGCTCATGGGCATCCTGGGTGATGAGCCCGCCAAGGTGCGCGAGTTGCTGCAACGAGTGGCCGCGGGCGACCTCAGTGTGGACGCACGCATCCAGGGCCGAGACAGCAACAGCGTGCTGGCCAGTGTGGCTCACATGATCAAACAATTGCGAAGCACGGTTCACGAGGTGCGCCACAACGCCGACAGCGTGGCCACGGCGTCGGCCGAGGTGTCCAGCGGCAGCGCAGACCTCGCCACGAGAACGCAAGACCAGGCCACCGCCCTGGAGCGGTCGGTCGCGGCCTTGCAGCAACTCTCAGGCACGGTGGGCCAGAACGCCGACAGCGCCGTGCAGGCCAACCAACTGGCCCGGGGCGCCAGCGATGTGGCGGGCCAAGGCGGCGCTGTGGTCGCTCAGCTGGTGCACACCATGCAGGACATCCACAAGGCCTCGCAACGCATCGCCGACATCATCGGCGTGTCGACGGCATCGCATTTCAGACCAACATCCTGGCGCTCAATGCTGCCGTTGAGGCGGCTCGAGCAGGCGATCAAGGCCGCGGTTTTGCCGTGGTGGCCGGTGAAGTGCGCTCACTGGCCCAGCGCAGTGCCGAGGCCGCGCGCGAGATCAAAACCCTGATCACGGCCAGCGTGGAGCGTGTGACACTCGGCGCCGAACAGGCCGACAAGGCCGGCCACACCATGGAAGACATCGTGAGCGCCATCACCCGGGTGACCACCTTGATGGGCGAGATCAGCCGCGCCACCCATTAGCAGACCCAGGGCATCAGCCAGGTGGCCGATGCGGTCAGCCAGATGGACCGCAACACCCAGAGCAATGCGGCCATGGTCGAAGAGACGGCCGCCGCCGCAGCCAGCTTGCGGCAGCAGGCGGATCAGCTCTCACAATCGGTGTCGGCGTTCAAGCTGGTGGCCTGAAGCGGGCAGGCTCAAGCTTTCTTGACGAACTCCGACTTGAGCTGCATGGGGCCCACGCCTTCGATCTTGCAATCGATGTCGTGATCACCGTCCGACAAGCGGATGCCCTTGACCTTGGTACCCACCTTGACCACCAGGGAGGAGCCCTTGACCTTCAGATCCTTGATCACGGTGACGGTGTCGCCGTCTTGCAAGATGGTGCCGTGGGCATCGCGCACCACCTTGGCTTCATCACCGGTGGGCGCGGCCTCGGCGGCGCTCCACTCATGGCCGCACTCAGGGCAGATCAACAGCTCGCCGTCGGCATAGGTGTAAGCGGAGGCGCATTTCGGGCAGGCGGGCAAGTCACTCATGGGGCGTCAACATTCATGGGGAAACCGGACACTGTAACCGCCCAGCCTTGGGTACAGCTTTTGGCCACTGCAAGAGGCGCCAAGCCTGGCATGCACACACACTGCCTTAAACTGCTCTCTTTCCACG
>JBEANX010000339.1:0-2574 GCA_041165245.1 Pseudomonadota bacterium | reverse complement strand
CCGGTGGTCACCCCTCTGTCGCATGAGGCCTTCTACAGCGAGCGAATCGCCCAGCTGCCCCATTGCTACCAGCCCAACGACGGCACCCGTGGCCGAGATTCAGGCCGCAGCCGGGCCGAATGCGAGCTGCCGCGCGATGCCCTGGTGTTTGCCAGCTTCAACCAGTCGTACAAGATCACGCGTGAGGTCTTTGCCAGCTGGTGCCGCATCCTGGCTGCCACGTCCGGCTCGGTGTTGTGGCTGCTCATCCCTGACCAGCCCGTGCGCCTTCGCTTGAGGCAAGCGGCACAGGCCTTGGGGGTGGATCCTGATCGCCTGGTGTTCGCTGACTTTGAGCGCATCGACCTGCACCGCCAGCGCATCCCCTTGGCAGACATCGTGCTGGACACCTTCCCCTGCGGTGGCCACACCACCACCAGCGATGCCTTGTGGGGCGGCGTGCCTGTGGTGGCCTTGGCCGGGCAGTCGTTTGCCTCCCGAGTGGCGCCCAGTCTGTTGACTGCAGTGGGCATGCCTGAGCTCATCTGCAAAGACCTCGATCAATACGAAGCCCAGGCCCTGGCGCTGGCCCGTGACCCGCAGCGCCTTGCAGGCCTGAGGCAAGCGCTGCTGGCGGCCCGTGATCAAGCCCCTTTGTTTGACTCCCCCCGGCTGGCCCGAGACTTGGTGGACTTGCTGGAACGCATGTGGCAACGCGCCGATGCCGGCCTGGCCCCCACAGCCCTGCCAGCCCAGCCCCCCATCAACGATCTGTGAGAGACACCATGTTTGACCAAGCACAACTCATCGAGCGCACGCTGGCGCGTGTGTCGTCGCAAGCCTTCGTGGCCGCAGCCTGCCTGGAGGATCGGGTGGATCTGGTTCAAGCCGCCTCGGGCTCGCGGCTGTACAGCCACCAGCTGGCCGAGGTGTGGGCAGGCATCTTGGGTGAGGCGGCCAGCAGATTGAGCAGCCCTCAGGTTGAGCTGATCTTGCGCGAGATGCTCTTGCTCTCTCCCAACCACGACCGGGCCGAGGCGCTTTACACCGCGCTGATGCAGCCCCGCGATGCCTTGCAGCGCCCTGAGCAAGCCGTGTTCATGATCGTGAGTTGCGACAAGTACCTGGCCAAAGCGCAAGCCTTGCGTGCAGCCTTGAGCGCACGGGGTGCCCTCAGCTGGATCATCACCGGCGACGCGAGCCAGCAGGTGCCGCATTGGCACGAAGAGGGCTGTGTGGTCGCCGTGCCTGATGTGTACGAAGCGCTGGCGGCCAAAGTGGCGGCGGGTGTGTCTGCCATCGTGCAGCGCTACGGGCCTTGCACCGTGGTCAAGATCGATGACGACTGCCAGCCCACCACGGCCTTTGATGCTGCTGTGTTTGAGCAAGTGGCGGTCAAGAACGACTATGTCGGTGTGCCCATCAGCGACCCCATGCATGACCGTCTGTGGCACCACGGCAAGACCTCGGTGCGCACGGGTGTTTACAGCCGCCGCTTCCAAGGCCCTTGGGCGCGCGGTGCTTGCTACTTGCTCAGTGCCCGTGCTGCAGCCATGGTGGCCCGAGAAGCGGTGATGTTCCCCGGTGAGTTCGCTGGTGAATTCTACGAAGACAAGGCCATGGGTGACTTCATGCGCCGCCAAGGCGTGGCCTTGCAAGCCTTGAGCAGCGATGCGGTTTGGGGCATCTCGGTGGACCTGCAAGAGCGCCCGCTCAAGGCGGCCGCCAAGGCCCCTGTGGTGGTCGCCCCAGTGTCTGTGCCGCTGCCCACGCCTGTGGTGAGCAGCGTGTCCGCGGCCGCTGCTGTGACGGAGCCGGCCGCCATGCCCGCCCCTTCCAGCCGCGCCTTGATCCCCAAGGTACTGCACCTGACCTGGGTGGGCGATGACAGCAAGCGCCCTGACAACTGTATCCAGACGTGGATCGACATGAACCCTGGCTGGACGGTCAAGGTCTGGGGCAATGACGATTTGCGAGACCAGGAATGGGTCAACGCACGTCACATCAAGGACATGTGGACGAAAGAGCTCAATGGCGTGGCCGACCTCATGCGCTGGGAGATCCTCTACAACGAGGGCGGCTTCGTGGTGGATGCCGACAGCATCTGCCGCCAGCCGCTGGCGCCCTGGCTGTTCGAGGGCGAGGCCTGCGCCTGCTGGGAGAACGAGTTCATCCGCCCCGGCCTGGTGGCCGCCGGCTATGTGGGCTCGGTGAAGGAGAACCCCTTCTTCGGCCAGATGATCCTGGACCTGCAGGCCGCCCCGACGGTGGTGGACCGCATGGCCTGGCAGAGCGTGGGCCCGCAGTTCCTGACCGACTCCCTGCGCAGACAGGGCTACACCGGCATGACGGTGTGGCCCAGCCACTTCTTCATCCCCCGCCACTTCACCGGGCTGGAGTACCACGGCGGCGGCCGGGTGTTTGCCGACCAGGTGTGGGGCAGCACGCTGCACGCCTACGACGAACTGCACACCCGCAAGCTGGCATGACCCCGGCTGAACTGCGCACCCTGGCGGAGTCCCTTCGCCACGCCGGCCGCGCGGCCGAGGCGGTGGGCGTGCTGATGCAGGCCCTGGCCCTGGCGCCTACCGAAGT
>JBEANX010000338.1:0-3298 GCA_041165245.1 Pseudomonadota bacterium | reverse complement strand
CTCTTGATGGACCGCGAGATGCGTGTGCCGTCTTGCACCACTTGGCCTGTGTCGGCCAGCGCGGCGCTTCTGGCCGATGCGCTGGTCAAGCTGCCCTGAAGCCTGAAGCTGCCTCGGCTGGTCTGGCGCTGCCAAGATGCATCGAGGCTGGGGTCCTGGCGGTTCTGGCTCACGGCGGTGTCGCTGGAGCGCTCAAACAAGACCCTGGCTGAAAGCGTGTAGGCATCCAGCTCTGAGCCCCACTGCTTTTGGTACTGGGGGGTGAGCCGGTAGCGGGTGATGGAAGGCGTGGCACCCGAAGCCCTCAGGGCAGGGTTGGTGTCGTGTTCAACGCCTGTTTGCAGGGTGACTGACTGGTCTGCAGCCAGCGCCAACTGGCTGGCCCAAAGGCTGACCAAGGCCAGCAATGCGAACTTCTTCATGGGTTCAGGGCACTAGGATGGTGTCCCCAGCCTTGAGGCGGGTGTTGCTCTTGAGGTTGTCGCCCTTGATGAGCTTGTCGTAGTTCACGGGCAGCAATTCGGTGCCTTCGCGGGTTTCTCGCAGCACGCGGATGGAGGCGCTGTCGGCGAACTTGTCGAGGCCGCCGGCCATGCTCAGGGCCTGGAGCACGGTGGTGTCTGGCGATGTGAGCACGATGGGGCCGGGCTTGGGAACCTTGCCAATGACATACACCCGGTTGCCCTCGATGGAGGTGACAACAATGCTGACCACAGCATCGGGGATGTAGGCTTTGAGCTTGTTGGTGATTTGTTTTTCGATCTCTGAGGCGCTCAGGCCCGCCACTTCAACGCGGCCTGCCAAGGGGAAAGTGATGCTGCCGTCAGGGAGCACGCGCACTTCTCGCTGCAGATTTTCTTCCTTCCAGACCGAGACGACCAGGGTGTCACCGTGGCGCAGGGCATAGGGCGCTTGCTGCGCACAGGCCACAGAGGTGATCAAACCCGCCAGGGCCAGCACCAGTGTGTTGCGAAAGGAAGTAAACATCGTGCAAACCCTCATCAATGCGTTCTTTTATATACCAAAAGAAAAGGGGCCCAAGGCCCCTTCTCCAATGTGCAACAGCTTCTTATCAGGCGTTGCGACGCTTGCGCAGGCCCAGGAAGCCCAGAGCCGAGCTGCCGAACAGCAGAGCTGCGCCAGGCAGAGGCACGGCCGACACGTAAACGCGGGCAGAGTCAGCAGCGGTGGTCAGGGTCAGGGTGTAAGCACCAGCTGCCAGGTTGGCCAGGTAGAAAGGCTTGGCCAGGGTGTCCAACACGTCAGACAGCGTGAAAGTGGTGGTGGGCGAAGCGCCAACCAACTTGAAGCCAACGGTTTGGAGGTCAGGCGAAGTGTCTTCCAACAGGAACTTCACGTTGCCGCCGGTGTAGTTGAAGGTGTAGGTGGCGGGGCTGCCCTGAATGGTTTCGACGCCTGGCTTCAGGAGAGCTGCAGCACCGTTGTTCGTCAGAGTGAACGCTTGTGCGGAGGTGGCTGCAAACGCGAGGCCAACGATGGCTGCGGCTGCGATGTTACGGATAGATGTGACAGTCATTTGGTGGCCTTTCATGCCCTGGTTGATAACGTATCCGATTGTGTGTGCGCCGGACCCTGTCAGCAACACGCATCTTGGGGGGGTGTAGGGTGCAAACAGGGGGGGCTCAGCCTGTTTTGAGCATTTTTTAGCATATTGGGGCTGCCTTATGTGCGCTGGCAAACAAAAGCCCCGCCAGGGCGGGGCTTGTTGGGGGGGCGCTGAACAGGGCCTCAGCTGGCTGCGCTGCCCATGCGACGGCGCCACAGGCCGGCACCGATCAAGGAAGAAGCAAAGAACAAAGCCGAACCTGGCACAGGAACCGTCGAGATTTTGAAATCTGCGATGTTGCCGGAGACGTTGATACAGTTGGCAGTGTTGTAAACGAAAGACAAGCGGTAGAGCCCCGCTGTGGTGAGCTTCGTGCTGATGTAGTTGCCTTCGGTGATCAGTTGATTGTTAAAGATCACCGAAGTGCCGGCACCGGTCCACTTGTTGACAGGGATGACCGCACCCGAAGAGGTGGTCATCGTGGTCGAGTAGCCTTGCTCAAGTTTGAAGTAGCCGCCGTTGATGTCGTCAACCAGCATGCCCGCGAGTGCGCCTTTGCCGGGTTGCACCAGGTCTGTCAGCTTGATCGCCACGTTCCAGGGGCCGCCTGCATATGAAAAAATGGCTTGGGTTGCTGTCACCCCTGTGCTGCCGTACAACACGTCGTCATAAATCAGCGTGGATCCAGGAGTGTTACCCAGCACGGCATAAGCGAACGCTTGCGCACCACCCAGCAGCGTTGCAATGGCAAGCGCCGTCTTCGTGATTGTTCTGATTTTGATCATCTTTACTCCCATGGTGCACAAGTGGTATTGCGAAGTTTATTCGCGCCATGTTTCAAAAGACACACCCAGCTTGGGGGGGGCGTTGATCTCACGAAACACCTTGTGCCGGGGCCGGGCCCACGTGTGAGCTTCTGCAAGCGGTTTGGCACACCCATTGCTTGTATACCAGTGTGTACATCACCGACCGCACCCCCGCGGTGCAAGGAGCAAGGCATGACCATGAAGCATTGGAATCGTCGCGACTGGATCAAAAGTGTGGGTGCTGCGGGCGCCACCGCTTCACTGGGAGGGCTGAGCGAATTCGCCCTGGCGGCCGACAAGCCCTTGACCATCGGCATGATCTACGTGGGCCCCAAAGACGATTTCGGCTACAACCAGTCTCACTTCGAGGCAGCCAGCGAGATCAAGAAGATGCCCGGCATCAAGATCGTGGGCGAAGAGAACGTGCCTGAGACCCAGGCCGTGCAAAAAACGATGCAGGGCATGATCTCGCAAGACGGCGCCACGCTGCTCTTCCCTACCTCTTATGGCTACTTCAACCCCCATATTTTGGATGTGGCCAAAAAGAACCCTGACGTGCGTTTTGCGCATTGCGGTGGCATGTGGGATGCAGCCAAGCACCCCAAGAGTGTGGGCAGCTTCTTTGGTTACATCGACGAGTGCCAGTACCTGAACGGTGTGATCGCCGGGCACATGAGCAAGTCGAAGAAGATTGGTTTCATCGCGGCCAAGCCCATCCCGCAGGTGTTGCGAAACATCAACGCCTTCACGCTGGGTGCCAAGTCGGTGCACCCCGACATCACTTGCTCGGTCATCTTCACGGGTGATTGGTCCATGCCTGTGAAGGAGGCCGAAGCCACCAACAGCCTGGCAGATCAAGGCATCGACGTGTTCACCATGCACGTGGACGGCCCCAAGGTCATCGTCGAAACAGCAGCCAAGCGCG
>JBEANX010000337.1:0-9114 GCA_041165245.1 Pseudomonadota bacterium | reverse complement strand
CAGCAACAGCAAAGCTGCCAACCGCAACGACGTGAACTACGTGGCCTCCTTCAGCGGCGCCATGGCCCAGACGCCTTCTGACGCCAGCGCCGAAGAAATGCTGCCGGGTGACTTGGAGACTGCGCGTTTGTTCGGTGCGCGCGTGGCCCAGGTCACGGCAAAATTCAACGCTTGAACTGATCAAGCACCATGACCACCTACAACCCCAAGCTTTTGCTGATTTCGGGCAGCGCCCGCGACGGCTCCATCAACCAGAAACTGGTGCAACTGGCCGGTCGCAAGGCCCAGGCCCAAGGCGCCAGCGTCACCACGGTGGACCTGCGGGCTTTGAGCCTGCCCATCTATGACGACGACCTCTTGGCCAAAGAGGGCATGCCTGCGGGCGCGCTCAAGCTGCGCGAGCTGTTCGCCAGCCACGATGGCCTGCTGCTGTCGTGCCCGGAGTACAACGCGCTGCCCACGCCATTGCTCATCAACAGCTTTGACTGGTTGTCGGTGGTTCAGGCCGAAGGCGCCTTGCCCGGCGGCACCGGCGCGACGGCTGGCAAGCCTGCGGGTTTGCTGGCGGCTTCGCCCGGCGCGCTGGGTGGCATCCGCCAATTGCCCATCGTGCGCACCTACCTGAGCACCAACTTTGCGATGGTGTGTGTGCCTGAGCAAATGGCCCTGGGTTCGGCCGGAGATGCCTTCGATGCCGACGGCAACTTGACCCGCCCCCCGATGGACCAGCTGCTGGACAAAGTGGTCGCCTCGGTGATCAAGCAGGCGCGTTGGTTGCGCCAGGGCTGATCACGCGGCTCAAGCGCTGAGCCGCGCGACTGAGCCCCATCACTGATCCAAAAAAGCCCGGACCGGCACCAAGGTGGCGGCCGGGTTTTCTTCTTGGGGCAGGTGGCCCAACTCAGGGAAGATCACCTTCGTGCAGCGCGAAATTTCTGCACAGAACTGATCGGCAAATGCCACCGGCACCATGCCGTCTTTGGCGCCCCACAGCACCAGTGTGGGCTGCTTGATCTGGTGGATGCGATGCTGCATGGCACCCGATTCGGCTTGGTCCATGCGCTGGAAAAGAGCGCGGCGGTTGCCCACACGCAGGTTCAATTCGAAATAGCGATCGATCAAGGTCTGGGAGACTTTGCTGGGGTCACCAAACACATTGCGCACGCTCGATGCAATGACGCTGCGCGGCAAGATGCGCTCTGAGATCCAGCGCAGGCCACGCGCACCCGCAATGGTGAAGGCCACGGGCTGCGAGAACTGCGAGATCTGGTGGCCGTCGGCGTCCACCAGGATGAGTTTTTTGACCCGATCAGGCGCCAGCAGCGCTGTTTGCCAGGCCACCTCGCCGCCCAGGGCGTTGCCGCCCAGGATCACGCGTTTGACACCCAGGGCATCCAGCAGGCGCAGCGTGAAGCGCGTGTAAGCCTCAATGCGGTACTCACCTTGGGCGCTGGGGCCTGTCAGCCCGAAGCCAGGTAAATCGACCGTGATGACACGGTGTTGCCCGCTCAGTGCCGCCTGCCAGCCCTCCCAGCTGTGCAGGCTGGAGGCCATGCCGTGCAGCAGCACGATGGGCGCAGGGTCATCACGCGGGCCGGTGTCACGCACGTGCACCTGCATGCCATCAAGCTCAATGAAGGCTGAAGGCGCCGGCGCCCAACGCGCCACCAGTTTGCCCAGCTGACGGTCAGGCTCCCAGGTGGCCGTGACCACGGCGGCCGTGCCCAGGGCAACGACCACCGACGTGGCAAAAAGCCGTTTGAACCACACGCGCATGCCGGGCTTGAACTCCGTGAAAAATCAGCGGGGTCGCATCTTCTTGAAGCGACGGATCACGATCGCTTGGTAGGCAGAACCCAGCAGGCGCACGACCTTGTCCAGCATTTTCGCATCTGGGCCCACCAGCACGCGGCGCTCGTTGTTTTCCACCGCCTTGAGGATCTGCAAAGCAGCCGATTCAGCCGTGGTGACATTGATGAGTTTGTCAGCCAGCTTGCGTTGCTTCTCGATGCTCACGCCCGAGATGCGCTCCATGCCCGGGTCGATCTTGCCCGCCTTGGCGATGTTGGTGGCAATGCCGCCCGGGTGCACGCAGGTGGCGCTCACGCCTTCGCCGGCCATTTCCAGCTCCATGCGCAGGGCCTCGGTGTAGCCGCGCACGGCGAACTTGCTGGCGTTGTAGGTGCCTTGGCTGGGCACGGCCATCAGGCCAAACAGGCTGGAGGTGTTGATGACATGGCCGTCGCGCGACTTCTTGAGATGGGGCAAGAAGGCTTGCGTGCCATAGACCACACCCCAGAAGTTGATGCCCATGATCCAGTCGAAATCACGCTGCTGCACCATGTCCAGGTTGACGGTGAGGGCCACACCCGCGTTGTTGAAGATCAGGTTGACCTGGCCGTGGTCCATGGCGGTCTGGTCGGCCCAGGCGAACACGGCCTCGCGGTTGGAGACATCCAGCTTCTGGGTGGTGACTTTCACGCCCAGCTTGCGGGCCAGATCGGCCGTCTCGGCCAGGCCCGCTTCGTTCACGTCAGACAGCGAGAGGTGGCAGCCACGCTTGGCCAACTCAACCGCCAGGGTGCGGCCCATGCCAGAGGCTGCGCCCGTGATGGCCGCGACTTTGTTCTTGAAGTTTTTCATCGGAGGTCAGTGAATCAGTTGGGGTCAGGCGGCCTTGGCCGCCGAGCGCTTGGCCACACGGGTCACGAACTCGCCAGAGGTCTTCAGATCACGGCGAGCTTCGGGCAGCATCAGCATGGTGGGCCACACGTGGGGCAGCTTGTCGCGCTGCGTCAAGGTGGACTTGACGCCCTGCTTGAGGGCCTTCTCATGCAAGCGGGTCGAGTCAGACAGCAAGATCTCGTGGTTGCTCGCAAACATGAACAGCTCAGGCAAGCCTGTCAGGTCGCCAAACAGGGGCGAGACCAAGGGGTTCTTGAGCTCATGCGGCTTGGCGTAAAAACTGGCAGCCTCAGGCAAGGCTTCGGGGTTGAACATCACGTCAACCTTGGCATTGGTTCGCATGGTCTCGCCACTGCCGGTGAGGTCGGTCCATGGCGAGAACAGCAAAGCCCCTGCAGGCATGGGCAGGCCTTGCTCACGCGCGGCCAGCAAGCACGCCAGGGCCAGGCCACCACCCGCTGAGTCGCCCGAGAACACGACCTCGTTGGGCGAGATGCCCTGAGCCAGCAGTTCTTTCCACCAGGCCACGGCGTCATCCACCGCGGCAGGGAAGGGGTTCTCAGGGGCCATGCGGTAATCAACTGACAGCACTTGCGCTTCGGCCGTGCGGGCCAGGTAGGCGCAGGTGGGGCGGTGCGTGCTCAGGCTGCAAAAGAAGTAGCCGCCGCCATGGAAGTACAGCACCGTGCGCTTTGGGTTGACCACGCTCAGCCATTCGGCCGGGCACAGGCCCTTGGCCGCGTTGGCGGGCACGGGCGTGTGGCGGATCTCTTTGGGAGGCGCAGGGTAGCGCTCGGCCAGCTTGTCGACCTTCTTGCGAGCAAAGGCCACATTGATGGGGCCCTTGGCGCCGTTCTTGAACTGCCAACGAAGAACGAGGTTCGCGATGGTGGACTGAATGCTCATGCTGGTTTTCGCCTTCTCAGTGGGGGTGCGATCAGTGGTGTGAAGAGGCTGGTGCGGTGGTTTTCACGGCCGGCAGCACGGTGTATTTCGACAGCTTGAAGTGGCGCGTCTTCAAGCGGTAGGCAAAGGTGAAGCCCGGCCACAGCGAGACGTTGCGGCCCTTGTCATTGAGGTACCAGCTCTTGCAGCCCGAGCTCCACACGGTGGATTTGAGCTCGTCCTGCACGCCATCGATGAACTGCTGCTGGGCCTGGGGTTTGACGTCCAGCGCCTGGATGCCGCGCTCCTTCATGGCCTTGATCGCCTCCAGCACATAGTGCACTTGGGCTTCGATCATGAAGACCATGGAGTTGTGGCCCAGGCCGGTGTTGGGGCCCATGAGGATGAAGAAGTTGGGGAAGCCCGCCACGTTGATGCCCATGTAGGCCTCGGGGCCGTCTTTCCAGACTTCCGACAGGTCACGGCCACCCTTGCCGAAGACCGTCTTGGGCGGGATGGGGTCAGACACCTTGAAGCCGGTGCCAAAGATGATGGCGTCCACCTTGCGCTCCACGCCGTCCTTGGTGACCACGCCTTGCGCCGTGATCTCGCGGATGCCGTCGGTGATCACGTTCACATTGGTGCGCGCCAGGGCAGGGTAGTACTCGTTGGAGATCAGCAAGCGCTTGCAGCCCGGGGTGTAGTCAGGCGTGAGCTTGGCTTGCAGGGCCTCGTCCTTCACGGCCTGGCGGATCTTGTGCTTGGCCACCTTGGCGACCAGGCCCATCCACTCGGGCTTGAACTTGAAGGCCAAAAAGCGCAGTTCCATCAACCAGTATTGCTTGATGCGCTCCATGCGCTGGCGCCAGGGGTTGCTGGCGAAGTCCGCACGTTCCTTGTCGGTCAAGGGGCGGTCTTCCTTGGGCACGACCCACGGTGGCGTGCGTTGGAAGTAATGCAATTTGTCGACCAGGGGTGCGATCTGGGGCACGAACTGGATGGCGCTGGCACCGCTGCCAATCACAGCCACTTCCTTGCCCACGAAATCGTAGCCGTGGTTCCAGGTGGCCGAGTGGAAGGTCTCACCCTGGAAGTTTTCCAGGCCCTTGAGGTCGGGGATCGAGGGGTTGCTCAAACCGCCCATGCCCGAGACCAGGATGGGTGCTTCGAACTGGCGGCCGTCTTCAGCGGTGACGCACCACAGCGCACGGGCTTCGTCGAAACGCGCACCCACCACGTTGGCGTGAAAGCGCACGTGCTGCAGCAAGTTGTACTTCTCGGCCGTCTTGCGCAGGTAGGCGTAGATCTCGGGTTGGGCCGCGTACATGCGCGACCAATTCGGGTTGGCCTCGAAGCTGAACGAGTACAAATGCGAAGGCACGTCGCAAGCGCAACCGGGGTAGGTGTTGTCACGCCAGGTGCCGCCCACGTCGCCCGCGCGCTCCAGCATCACGAAGTTCTCTTCGCCGGCTTCGCGCAGCTTGACGCCCATGGCCAGGCCCGAAAAACCGGTGCCGATGACGATGACATTCACCGAGGTGACCCCGTTGGACTGCGCCTTGCCTGACTGCGGCTGCTGGTGTGAATCGACGTGTTTCATGCTGGATCAGACCTCAAGTGGCTTTGACTTGTGACAAGAATTATTGTCAGAATATATATGACAATGGATCATGTCAAGATAGCGAACCCCATGGACGCCCCGAACTCATCCCTGCCACCCCCGAACAAGCGCCGCTATGGTGGCGTGTTGCCCGAAGAGCGTCAGCGCCAGCGGCGGGAGAAGCTCATCGAGGGGGCTTTGGAGGTGTTTGGCACCAAGGGCTTCCATGCTGCCACGGTGCGCGAAGTGTGCGTGGCCGCACACCTGACCGAGCGCTATTTTTACGAGTCGTTCAAGAGCATGCGCGAGCTCTTCCTGGCGGTCTATGGCGAGCTGCGTGAAGCACTCATGGCCAAGACGCTGCTGGCGCTGCAACAGTCCGAGCTGTCGCCCATGGGCTTGCTGGAGCCCGCCATCCGGGTCTTTTTGGTCTTCATCGAGCAAGACCCACGAGTGGGACGCATCTTCCTGGTGGACGCCTTGAGCATCGACAGCGAAGTGGCCCGCCTGAGCAACGAGACGGCCCGTGATTACGCCACCTTGCTGCGCATCCACCTGGACCGCCTTGTGCCCGAAGGCCGCCGCCCGCTGGTCGATCTGGACCTGCTGGCCGAGGGTCTGATCGGCATGAACGTGATGCTGGCCGCCCGCTGGATGCACGATGGCTTTGCCACGCCCATCGACAAGGTGGTCAGCACCAATTTGCTGCCCTACGAGGGCATGCTGTCGCTCCTGTCTGCTGAAGCCAATCAGGGCTGAGCCACGTCGCCGTCGGCCGTGAGGCTCACGCCCAGGGCCTCGCGCTCGTCAAACACAAAGCACTTGCCCTGCCAATGGGCACCGTCGGTCAGCTCAAAGTACTTGAGGATGCCGCCTTCCAGTTGGTAGACCTTCTCGATGCCTGCCTCTTGCATGTAGAGCGCCGCCTTTTCGCAGCGGATGCCGCCGGTGCAAAAGCTCACCACCGTCTTGCCCTCGAACTCGGCCTTGTGTGCCTGCACCTGCTCGGGGAATTCGCTGAACTTGCTGATGCGCCAGTCGATGGTGTTCTCGAAAGTGCCGTGGTCGACCTCAAAGGCGTTGCGGGTGTCCAGCGTGACCACCGGGCGCCCATCATCGTCATGGCCTTGGTCCAACCATTGGCGCAGGGTTTGAGGGGCAACCGCAGGCGCGCGGCCCGTGTCACCGCGAACATCGGGGCGGATGGTCGGGTGGTTCATTCGGATGATCTCTCCCTTGACCTTGACCAGCAGCTTGCCAAAAGGCACCGAGTTCGACCAACTCTCTTTGGGTGACACATCTGCAAAGCGCGTGTCTTGCTGCAACTGCGACACCCAATGGCGCACCGCCTCAGGTGGCCCAGCCAGAAAGAGGTTGATGCCTTCCTCGGCCAGCAGCACGGTGCCTTTGAGGCCCAAATCCAGGGCGCGCTCGTGGAGCGTTTCACGCAAAGCCTGCGCATCGGGCAGGGTCACGAACTTGTAGGCGGAGATGTTCAAAACGGAGGGCATGGCGAGATTGTAGGAAACGCATTGCGCTTCTTACTTTTGCTTGCGTCAATGTTTGCGCAGGCAGCCGCTTGCTTGCCTACCATGCGCGCATCCCAAAGCTTCACAGGGGTCAACGACATGTCAGGTGCAGAAACACAATGGGCCGTGCTCGAGCCGGCCGCTTTGGCGACACACAAGCCACACTCAACCGAGGATCTTGGCCCAGGCCCAGAGCCTGCTCAGGGTGCGGGGCTGACAGGCTTGGCAGCAGCCCGCTGGCTGGCGCTCGCCCCGGTGGCAGCATTGAGCGCCTGTGGTGGTGGCGCCGATGGTGTGACCACGGACAAGCCAGAGCTCCAAACCTACACCGACCTGGGCTCAGGCCTGACCATGGCATCAGGCCTGCCCGGCGCCACCCTGGCCGAGCCCCCTGTGCAAGCCAACATGGGTGTGGCCGATGCGGCCCGCTTGCTCACCCAGGCCACCTTTGGCATTCGCAGTGTGGAGCAGGTCTCGGCTTTGCAGAAAGAGGGGGCCGAGCATTGGTTGTGGCGCCAGTTCAATGCGCCGGTGGCCTTGCACACCTCCTACCTCGACGCGGTGCGGGGCACCGAGGTGGTCGAAGGCCAAACAAAGCTCAAGGAAGCCTACGACAACCACAGCTATGAAGCCATTTGGCGCCAATGGCTGTTTGACGAAGATGGCCAACTGCGCGCCCGCATGGCCTTTGCGCTCTCTCAGATCTTTGTGGTCTCCAACATCGCGCCTGATGTGAAGCCTTATGGCATGTCTTCCTACATGGACATGCTCAACCACCATGCCTTTGGCAACTACCGCGACCTGCTCAAGGCCGTGACCTTGCATGCGGCCATGGGCTACTACCTCAACATGCTCTCCAGCGCCAAGGAGGACCCTGACACCGGCTCGCACCCCAATGAGAACTACGCACGCGAAGTCTTGCAGTTGTTCTCCATCGGTTTGGTCAGGCTGGATCTCGACGGCACGCCTTTGAGCGACGCCCAGGGCAAGCCCATCCCCACCTATGGTCAAGACGAAGTGAAAGGTTTTGCACGCGCTTTCAGCGGCTGGGCCTTTGGTGGCAAGAAGGAGGGCGATGACCTCTTCAACGACGAGGATGTCAACCTGGAGGCCAATTGGACAACGCCCTTGAGGTCCTTCCCCGAGATGCACGAAGGCGGCAGCAAAGTGCTGCTCGATGGCATGGAGCTCCCTGGAGGCCAGAGCCCTGAAAAAGACCTCGACGACGCGCTGGACAACATCTACCACCACCCCAATGTGGCGCCCTTCATCTCACGCCAACTCATCCAGAGGCTGGTGACCAGCAACCCCAGCAAAGCCTATGTCAAGGCGGTGGCACTGGCCTTCACCGACAACGGCAAAGGCGAGCGGGGAGATTTCAAAGCCGTGCTCAGGGCCATCTTGCTCCACGCCGAAGCCCGAGGTGACGCGGCCTTGTCAAGCAATGGCCAGGGCAAGCTGCGCGAGCCGGTGATTCGCTTTGCCAGCTTTCTGCGTGCACTGGACGCCAAGCCTGAAAATGCTGTGGGCAGCACCAACCTGTGGATGCTCTTCAATGACAGCACCCTGCCCCTGGGGCAGCACCCCATGTTGGCCCCCTCGGTGTTCAATTTTTTCTCGCCGGCTTACAGGCCTGCGGGTGCCATTGCCAAGGCAGGCCTGGTGGCGCCGGAGTTCCAGGTCACCTCAGAGACGACCATGGTCAGCAGCTACAACCTGTTCCATCAACTCATGTTCGGCTGGGAAGACCAATGGGGCATGAAGCTTGACTTTGCCACTTGGCGCTCGGTGGCTGGCGATGCCAGCGCCTTCCTTGACAGGCTCAACACCGTGTTCTTCAACCAAAGGATGACCGCGGCCACACGCCAGCGCCTGCTCACCCTCATGCAGC
This sequence comes from Pseudomonadota bacterium, assembly GCA_041165245.1. Lineage (GTDB taxonomy): Bacteria > Pseudomonadota > Gammaproteobacteria > Burkholderiales > Burkholderiaceae_C > Aquabacterium. The sequence continues at coordinate 524 of JBEANX010000337.1, read as the reverse complement.
GCACGCCCCCAACGCGTGACGACGGCGCACAGGCCCGCCAACAGGCGGCCATGCTGCTGGTGGCCATGTCACCTGATTTCGTGGTTCAAAAGTGAGGAGGCCCGCCATGACTGAACAACTCTCTCGCCGCCAATTCCTCAAAGCCGCGGCGGCCGCAGGCGTGACCGGTGCAGCCATGAACCCCTGGATGCAGATGCAGGCAATGGCCCAGAGTGCCAGCGCTGGCGCCACGGGCGGCTCGGGCTACAAGGCCATGGTCTGCTTGTTCCTCTATGGGGGCAACGACGGCAACAACCTGCTCATGCCGGACGACAGCGACCCGACCCACGCCTTGTATGCCAAGGCCCGCCAGGGTTTGACGCTCAGCGGCCAGATCCCGCTGACCCTGGCGGCTCCCGCGCAGCCGGTGGGTGCCACGAAGAAATACATGCTTCATGCGAGCTTCCCCCTGTTGGCCCAGCGCTTCCAGGCCGGCCAGATGGCCTTGCTGGCCAACATCGGGCCTTTGACCGAACCTGCCGACA
>JBEANX010000336.1:0-8444 GCA_041165245.1 Pseudomonadota bacterium | reverse complement strand
TGACTGATCAGTGCAGTCAGTGGGGCGGTGGGAGCTCCAGCAGCCTCAAGTGCAGCAGCTTGCTGCTGGAGCTTTGACTTGACGATGTCAGCCCACAGGCGTTTGTGCGTGGGCTTGCTTGCAGCGATCTGCGCATCAAGCCTTTTGGCCTGTTGGAAGTTGCCGTCAATGCTGAGCAGCATGCCGACAGCATTGTGATTGCTGCCGCAAAGTACAAACGGGGCGCCACGCTCGGCCAGCGCCACCAACAGGTTGTTGGTGTAACTCAGCCCGTGGGCGTTGGCGATGACGGCCGCAATGTCATCGAGCGGAACTTGCCCCAGTTCCTTGCGCTCTCCTTCGGTGGATTGCACGACCATGAAGCCGCGCGATGCAAAAAGATGCCTGCGGTCATCGGCCACTTCGACGATGCGGCCAATCATGATGTTTACGCCTTGAAGCCTGGGACGCGCACGTCTCCGATGGGGGAGACCGTCACGCGGCGACCTTTGGCTTTGATGAAGGAGCCCGGCATCTTTGAGTGATACGAGAACTGATCCACCTTATCTCTGTTGCGAGCATCCGCATTCGCTTCGTTGTGAGCGCACATGAAAAACTGCGTGCTGCTCAAAATGTTTGTGATGCGCATCAATTTCATTTCCCCATCCACATCCAACTTCACCAAATCGTTGTTGATCAAGCGAGCCAGCAACGGAAAACCATTGCGCGCATGGTGCGGGTTCATGAGTTTGCGCAAACCGTCCTCTTCGCCAAGCTCGCGCATGAATTGGTAAGCCTCAAACGTGGAGATCACGGCCCCGCTGACTTTGCCCTTTGTGTCTTTCCAGATTTCTAGGCAGAAGTTGCTGCCACCGACGTACCCTTTGTAGGGGGCTGGCAAGCCACCCTCGGTGGTGCCGTGACGATCGGCGTCTCGTGTGCTGGCGATCTGGATCACCTTCAGCGGCTTGGTCTGTCGCGTGCGTGGGCCTCCCCCCTCGGGCGTGATCAGCCGGGACACCTTGCCATCTTCTGACAGGCCCCATGCGGTCTCTTCGTGCATGGCTCCTTGGTAGCTGTGATCCGGCTTGTGGCTGATGACAACGACCTTCAATGCGCGCTCGACGTGTTCGCGGTAACTGGACCAAGGCAAGGGCATTTCATCCACCAGACGGTCCAACTGCTGGGCTTGTGCCTTAGCGCTTGCGATGGCAAAGCGTTGTAGCAAGCCTTGATCCGTGATGCCGATGACCGCAGCATCGAGCGCGTGGTGTCTATGGTCATTGCGGTTCTTGAACTCTGTGCCAGAAAGCAACTGGTTCAGCCCGAACTTGCCGCGCAGCATGGCTGTCATCCGGCCGGGTATAGCCCTGACCTTGTTGGGTGGACAGACCAGTGAAAGGTACTCTTTGGCGATACGAGATAAGTAAGCAGTGTCGTTCAAAGCCCGAGCTAGGAAGTCCTTGTCTTCCTTGAGCCAGCGTGAATAACCATCGGCAGCAAAGCGCTTGGCTTTTTCCTTGGGCATCTTTGCCGCGCGCTGCAAGATCGCCTCGTATTCATAGCCCGCTACCGAGTGCTTGCCGAAGGCGTCAAAGGGTGTCAAGTTGCCCTTCTCTCGGTTGGCCCGACGCATGGCCACTGTCTTGTTGTTGAGGCTGTCATCCAAGGTGATCGAGTATGGAAGGATGTGCTCGATTTCAACCTCGTCAGACAGTAAACGCTGAATGCTGATCTGTTCTCCCGTGTAGGGGCAGCGCCTGTCCGCAACATCGTGCTTGTTCAACTCAATCCAGAGTTGCATGCGTTGAGACAGATCACGGCGTTTGGCTCTGTCGATGTTCTGCGGGGTCAGCCCCAGGACTTCGCAGGCTTCTTGTATGAATGCTTCGTTGCGGTCTTGCTTTTCTCTTTGGTCACGCTGAAGCTCAAGGCTGCGGGCGTGGCTCATCTTGAGTTCGCGAGCCACCTCGATGACGACCTCACTCGGGTGGCCATAACGCTTGATCAAGGCATTGACCACCTTGCGAATTTCATTCAAACCGATATGAACCGTTGGGTTGGCGATCTTGCCGTAGAGCTCTTCGTCATTGCGCGGGTTGTCTTTTGCAAATGCCACATGACGGCGAAGCGGATCTCCGTAGTAGGGAAGTTGCAGCATGACCTCGCCGGTCTCTTCGGCATGAGACAGTGCACTGTGGCTGCCCAGGCCTGCGCGCTTGACGGCTTCCGAATACGGGATCACCTCCGTGATCAATTCGGGAAGGATGATGTCCAGTGCCGCCATGCTCAGATTGCCGTAGCCCTCGGGAAGACCCGTCTGTGCAATGTTGATGGCACGGACCTCGTCCACGCCCGTATGCTCTTGCAGCCATCGAATCAATGCGGATTCGCTGGCTTCATTTAGCAGTCGGTCAACGATGGCGTCTTGCTTGTCATGTGGCAAGTCATGCCAGTTGTCGCCGAACATGTCGAGTTTGGAAAGTGTGGCTGATGTGTCGTTACCGCGCAGCCTGTCACGCTTGATGTCCTGAAGATTGAACTGTGTGTGTCCGGGCAGCTTCAATGCCTTCAGCATGGCGCTGAACCGAACCTCACGGGCATTCTCGAGAAGGCCCACGAGCTTGTCGCGTTGGTCCTTGCTCAGGGCCTGCTCCTGCAAATCCTGTTGCAGGATGCGCAGGTTGTTAACCTCTTGATAAATGCGGAACCTCTGAGTACTGGGCATGGCCAGAGGTGCCCGTTCCTCATCAGGTAGCAGCGTGCACCGACCAGGTTTAACAGGGCGCAGCTTGCGTTGGAACAGCAGGATGTCTTTCAGTTCTGCACCTGCCTCGTTCGTGAACAAACTCGGGTTGAACTTTTGCTGTGCTGCCCACAAAGAGTCAAACTCATGTTCGATCATGGCCCGGTCAGCGTAAAAGTCGTATGCCTTTTCCTTTTGAGTCTTACCCCGTAATCTGGCCCTGACGCTGTCGCCCGAAGCGTGGCGTTTTGCCAGCCATGCGCCCAGGGTCTGGCACTGCTCAGTTTCCAGCTTGAGGCGCAGCTCCGAGATGGCTTTCTTCAATGCGCCGCTGTCGTTGTCTTTTTTGTCAGTCTTGCGATTGCTCAGAAAGCCCCGGCGCTGATTGATGTGAAAAAGGGCCCGGGCGAACTCGTCAGCCTTCAGCTGTTCAGAGAGCCCTTTGGCTCTTAGAACGTATGGGTCGAGCTTGGCCAACGCTTTGCGTTCTGCCGTGTCGTGCGGGAAGAAGTTCAGCTTGATCAGTGCATCTAGTAATCGCTGCTTGCGCTTGAGCAGTCGGTCGCGACGACGACGCATCTGCCGGGCCTCTCGCCGGGTGACGGCAAGTGAGGAGCCATCCTTAGGATTGCGTCCATCGGGGAAGATTCGCGCGCCAAGCCGGATGATGGCGCATGGCGAGTTTTCGGCGTTCAGTCGGATGAGTGCCCATCCAATGGAGGTCGAACCTAGATCTAAAGCCAGGCGATAGCGCATCTTCGGCAGCATCACGTCATCCCTCTTGCATGCTTGATTTATCAACAACGCAAAGCATACAATGGGTGGATACTGATCATCGGGATATGTGATCTGGACGCTAACAAGCTGAAAGATGCACCAAATGAGAAGGCCGCTATATGCGGCCTTCTGTCTTTTCAGCTTCCCGGCTGGCGGTGGCCGCGAGGATAGGAGTCAGGGCCAGGCTCCTGCCATTTCCACATCACACGCCGCTGACAGCCGAGCTCGCATTGGCACGGCCTTGACGCTCCACCTGGCGGATGAAACGGCGCACAGCACCTGCCATCTCGCTGGCGTGGGTCAGCGGCATCCAGTGGCCCGCGTTGAACTCGCGGCGCGTGAGGTCTTGCACCCAGCGGCTGAGGTCTTGCGTGAGGGCAGGGCTCACATACAAATCGTTCTTGGGCACCAGCAGTTGCACCGGCGCATGGGCATGGCGCTCACGCGGGAAGAGCAAACGCGGCAGCATGTTGGCTCGGTAGAGCTGCACACCATGGCTGCCGTCAGAGGCTTGGCCAGCACGGCCCTGAACCTTCACACCCTCCAGCCAGCGCAGCAAGCTGGGCCAGGCCGCGCCCATGCCCAAGCGCCAGATCAGGTTGGGCACCACGGGCAGCTGGAACCGGTAGATGTACCAGGACTTGAAACTCTGCTTGAAGACCTCGCCCAAGCCCTTGGCCGTTGGCTTGCGCAGGCGGTCGCGGAACCAGTGGCCCATGTGGTCCAGGCAAGGCCCTGAGCATGACGTGAACGAAGCGATGCGGCCTTTGAGGCTCTCATCGGTCACGCTCTCCCAACTTTGGATGGAGCCCCAGTCGTGCGCCACCACGTGCACGGGCTGGTGTGGGCTGACCTGGTCGATCACGGCCTTGAAGTCGGCCATGAGTTGGGGCAGCTGGTAAGCGCCTTTGAAAAAAGGCTTGTCGGAATCGCCCGCGCCGCGCACGTCGTAGGCCACGACATGGAATTCATCGGACAGCAGCTTGGCCAGCGGCAGCCAGACCTCGCTGGAATCTGGGTAGCCATGCACCAGCACGATGGTGGTGCGGCGGGGGTCACCCCAGCGGCGAATGGCCAGGTTCACGTCGCCCGACTTCACGCTGCCCTGCAAAGGCATGTGCGCCATGTGGGGCATGTAGGGCGGGAAGAGGGCAGGTGCGGCTTGCATGCCTTGCACTGTAGGCAAGCAATGCGCGCCGCGTAAGTGCCGTCAGCGACAAGAGGGAAGTGACCGCGACAGGCCCCACCCCGGACTTTCCCGCGGGGCAGGGCGCTTGCTTTTCAGTGGAAGGGGCTGTTGCGGCCCTTGGGCGGCGCCGATTTGTCCGCAGACTTGGCTGCGGGCTTTTTGCCCTGGTCGGCACCATCCAGCAAGGCCCTGCCTTCCAAGCCGGCGAACAGCTTGGCAGCACGCACCTTGATCTCCAGCAGTTCGCTGGGGCTCACGGAGTACTTGCCGGTCAACACGTTCACTTCGACGCGGAACTCGACGTCCTTGCCATTGTTGGAGAGCACGCCGCAGGTGAACTCGTAGTCCTCTTGGTCAGCGGGCAGGCCTTTGAGGCCAACGTCGTGGTCTTTGTATTCGAGGCGGCGGATCTCGCCGCTGGCCAGATCGAGCTGGCCGTTCGATTCGATGACCTCTTCGGACAACTCGTCAAAAATCGTGATGGGTACTTGCAGTTCCACGAAGGCACCTTTCAGCTGGGGGACGCCTAAAGGCGCTTTGCGACCGGTTCGCAAGCGGCGCATTTTCGCACGGCGGCAAGGGGAGGGCGCTCAAGCGCGGGCGTCGAGCAGGGCACCTGTCATTTTTTCTTCGGTTTGCAGCACCCGCAGGCTGGCCCGGTAGGCATAGCTGGCCGACATCTGCTTGACGATTTCTCCCTCCAGGGGCGAATCAGCATCGCGGGTCTGAACGATCTTTGTGCGCACGCCGCCCTCTGGCTCTGCGGTCTGCACCACCGCCTGCGGCTTGAAGTCGGGCGTCTGCTGGTTGGCGATGTTGTGCGCCGCGACGTCCATCTGGAGCATGGCGGCGTTCACGCCTGACAGGGCAATCGAGGTGGTGCTCATGCTTGAAATGGTGTCACGCAGCCGGAGGCGCGTCCACATTTGTGAGCAAACGCAGTGCCCGCTCGCGGCAATATTGCCGCATCATGGGCGCCTGCTGAGATTTCCTGCCTTGAACGCCATGTCTGCTGCCCCTTCTGTTTCACTCGACGCCACCTGTGTGGTCACCGAAGTCATCACCACCGAGGGCAAGGCCGTTGGGTATTGCTACCGCGATGACCCGGTCTCCAAGGCCGACAGCGGCTGGCGTTTCCTGACCGGCCATGAGAGCGAAGCCTACATGGAGCAGCCCTTGCACTACATCACCAAGCCCTTGAGCTGGGTGGTCGAGCACCACCCCAAGGTCAAGGACCTGCTGGATGCCGAGATCGGCATGGCCTTCGCGCTGGACGACGAGAGCGGCGATTTCCTCGAAACCGACGAGTGAACGCCCAGATGCCATTTGCTGCCCTGGGCCTGAACGCCTCGATTTCAAGCGCCCTTGCCCAGCAAGGCTTTGACACGCCCACCCCCATTCAGCACGCGGCCATTCCGCTGGTGCTGGCGGGCCGTGACTTGCGTGCCCAGGCCCAGACGGGTTCTGGCAAAACCGTGGCCTATGCCGCGCCCATGCTCCAGCAGGCGCTGGCCCACCGCTCAGGTGCGCTCAAGCGTGTGCAGGGCTTGGTGCTGGTGCCCACGCGTGAGTTGGCATCTCAGGTGGGTGAGGTCTTGCGTGAGTTGAGCCAAGGCTTGCAGCACGCTGTCAAAGTCATCACGGCGTTTGGTGGCGTGTCCATCAATCCGCAGATGATGTCGCTGCGTGGTGGCGCCGACATCGTGGTGGCCACGCCCGGCCGCTTGATTGATTTGATCGAGCACAACGCCCTGAGCCTGGCCCATGTGCGCACCCTGGTGCTGGACGAGGCCGACCGCCTGCTCGACTTGGGTTTTGCCGATGAGCTTTCTCGCATCCTGGAATGGATGCCCGAGCAGCGACAGAGCTTGTTCTTCTCGGCCACCTTCCCGCCCGAGGTGCAAGCCTTGGCTGAGGCCTTGCTGCATGAGCCCGAACGCATCGAGATCGAGGCCAGCGAGGAGACCACGCCCGACATCGTTCAGCGATCGATCGTGGTCGAGCCCAAGCGCCGCACGCAGTTGCTGCGCCACTTGATCCAGACCGAAGGCTGGACGCGGGTGATGGTCTTTGCCGCGACCAAATACGGCACCGAGCTGGTGGCCCACAAACTCCACCGCGCAGGCATTGCTGCGGCGGCCTTCCATGGTGATTTGAGCCAAGGCGGGCGCAAAGCAGCCCTGCAGGCTTTCAAGAACCAGGAACTGCAAGTGCTGGTGTGCACCGATGTGGCCGCGCGCGGCATCGACATCGCACAGTTGCCGGTGGTGGTGAACTACGACCTGCCACGCGCAGCGGCCGACCACACCCACCGCATCGGCCGCACGGGCCGAGCCGGTGCATCAGGCCTGGCGGTGAGCTTTGTGATGCCCGAACACGAGTCGCACTTTCGCTTGATCGAAAAGCGCCAAGGCCTGCGTGTGGCGCGTGAAAGCATCCCAGGCTTTGAGCCGGGTGATGACATTTCCGAGCTCGATGCCGACGCACCCGAGCCGGGTGACATGGTCGAGCTTGAGGTGCCCAAGGGCCTGGACCCGAACGGGGGTGTCAAAGGCAAGCGCAAGAGCAAGAAAGACAAGTTGCGCGAGGCGGCGGAATCCGCCAACAAAGGCGACTGATTCAGTCACTCACGCACATCGCCCACCGACATCGCTCTCCACAGGATGTCGAACAGATCGTCAAACTGCTCGATGAGCGGGCGGCTCTCACGCCGCACGATGTGCATGAGCACCACCCGGCCAATGATGCCCAGGAAGATGTCGAGCAGCACCTTGATCGACACGCGCTGGTTGAGCACGCCGCGCTCCTGGCCGTCTTTGAACACGCCCATGAAGGCGCCCATCAAATCGGGGCTTTCATAGATGCGAATGTTCTTGTGGCGTGACACGGGCACGGCCGTGAACAGCAGCAGCATCACGGCCGGTTGCTTGTCCATGTAGTCCAGCGTGACCCACAGGGTTTTGCGCAGGCGCTCGCGCACATCGTCAATGCCTTGCAGGTGGTCGATCATGCGCTCGGCCAGTCGGCCCAGCATCACGTCCAGCATGGCGTAGACCAAGGCCTCCTTGCTGCCGAAGTACTTGTAGATGGTCTGCAGCGACACGTTGGCGGCCTTGGCCACATCGAGCAGGCCCACTTCGTGGAAGTCTTGCGTCGAGAACAGGTGCAGCACGGCTTTTTCAATGCGGGCCTGGGTCTCGGGGCGCATCTTCTCCAAAGGGCTGGTGCCGTCCAACGCATCGGTGTCAGCCGGTTCAGGCATCGGGCTGGCAGGGGCTTTTTTTCGGGTGGCCATGGTGTGTGTGGGCCCCTTCAAGCCTGCGCTTCAAGGCGACGCAACTCGCCATCGGCATGGTGGGCCACCATGGTGGCCAGGCCATCGACCAGGGCATCGAAGCTGATGGGCGGGTTGGGGTCGCTCAGGTAGTGGATCATGGTGAACATGCCGCCGTGGATGAAGATGTAGCCCATGGCCGGCAGGTTGTTGAGCTTGATGTACTTGGGGTGCTGCATCACGTACTGCATCATCAAACCTTGCAGCACGCGGTTGATGGGGTGCAGGTCGGTCTTGATGTGCGACTGGATGCCGTGCCGCACGCATTGCAGGTAGCGGCCGTTGTGGCGCTGCAGCAGCTCGCCGTAAGCATGCAGCATGGTGCGGATGGCCGGGGCAATGTCCATGCCCGTGAGCTGCGGCACCAGGGGTTTGATCATCTGGGTGACTTCCTCCACCAGCTTGCGGCTCATGGCCTC
>JBEANX010000335.1:0-2701 GCA_041165245.1 Pseudomonadota bacterium | reverse complement strand
TGCCGGTGTGGTGGTGGCGGAAGAACATGAAGGAGAAGAAGGAGAAGAAGGAGCGAAGCGGAAAGTGCGAAGCGGGAAGAATCAGGCTGCGGGCGCAGCCGTGACGGCGGCGGGTGGTGTGGCAGCGGCTGGCTGAATGGCTGGTGCCGGAGCCGGTTCTGCGACGGCGCCGTGGCGGCGCGAGAACAAGAAGCGGATGCATTCATTGCGGTAGTGGGCGAACTGCGCGCTCTCGAAGACTTTCAGTCGTTCGCGCGGCCGTGGGAACTCGATGTCCAGGACCTTGCCGATCGTGGCATTCGGCCCGTTGTTCATCATCACCACTTTGTCCGACATGTAGATCGCTTCATCGACGCTGTGGGTGACCATGAATACCGAGAGGTGTTCCTCGAAATGCAGGCGCAGGGATTCATCCTGAAGCTGGCTGCGGGTCAGTTCGTCGAGCGCGCCGAAGGGCTCGTCGAACAGCATCAGCTCTGGCCCCATCGCCAAGGCGCGCGCCAAGCCGGTGCGCTGGCGTTGCCCGCCGCTGATTTCATGTGGGTATTTGTGCATGTGATCTTTGAGACCGACGACGGTCAGCCAGTGCTCAGCGCGCGCAAGCCGATCCTTTTTGGATTGGTCTTTGAACACGGCATTGACCGCCAGCATCACATTTCCGATCACCGTGCGCCAAGGCAGCAGACTGTGGTTCTGGAACACCACTGCGCGTTCGGGTCCAGGGCGGACGATCTCCTGTTCTTTGAAACAGACCGACCCGCTGCTCGGCGTGTCGAGCCCGGCGATCATGTTGAGCAGCGTCGACTTGCCGCAGCCGGAGTGGCCGATGACGGTGATGAACGAACCTTTATCGACCGTCAGATTGACGCCGGAGAGGACTTCGATCTTGCCCTTGGTCGGATGGTTGAAGTGCTTGGCGACATTGATGATTTCGAGGAACTTCATGGGTCTCTCTGAAGGTGGTGATCTGGGGGTCGAAGCTCAGCGGACAGCGAGCATCGCACCGGGGCTGACCAGGCGTTGGAGGGCGATCATGATGCGGTCGAGGATGAAACCGATGATGCCGATGGTCAGTACCGCGACCATGATGAAGGCGAGGGTGTCGTCGCTCGAAGACTGGTACATGTCCCAGACAAATTTTCCGAGACCAGGATTCTGTGAAAGCATCTCGGCGGCGATCAGCACCATCCAGCCCACGCCGATCGACAGGCGCATGCCGTTGAAGATCTGCGGCAGCGCGGCGGGGATCACCACTTTGAACACCGTGCCGAACCAGCCCAGGTTGAGCACCTTGGCGACGTTGAGGTAGTCCTTGTCGACCTGGGCCACGCCGTTGGCGGTGTTGATCAGCGTCGCCCACAGGCTGCACAGCGTGACCACCACTGCGGCGATGACATAGCTCTTGGCCCAGAAACTATTCGCGGCCACGTCGGACATCGATGCGCCGACGACGATGGCCACGATCGGCAACCAGGCGAGCGGCGACACCGGGCGGAAGACCTGGATGAAGGGATTGATCATCTCGAACGCGGCGGAACTCATGCCGCAGATGATGCCGAGCGGAATGGCGATGGCCGAGGCGATGACGAAACCGGTGAACACCGTTTTGAGCGACACCCACATCTGGTCGACATAGGTCGGCGCCGCGGTGTAGGGCATCATCTGCCGCATCTCTGCTTCTTTGATCTCAGGATTCTGCTTCAGCGCGTCGGCGAACTGCGCCTGGTATTCGGCGTAGTTCCTCCCTGCCTTCTGGTAATCGCCGTACATCTTGCCGGCCGCGGTTGCGACTTCGACCGGACCAGGAAGTTTCGACCCTTTGATCACCACTGCCGACGACAGGCAGTGCCAGGTGATCAGGAACAAACCGATCGCAAGCAGCGGCAGGCCGACCATGCGCACGAAACGCTTGGCCTCAAAGGCCACGTCTTGTCCGCATAGGATCTTGATCGGTGGCACGAACCAGGTCAGGCCGAGGAGGTTGAGGTAGAGGAGGATCTTGTTGAGCATTGAAGGTCCGGGGGGCGGAGGAGGGGTTAGGGCTGTGGTTCGCTGGTGTCGTACGTGGTTCAGGTATCAGGCAGGATCGTGGCGGAGCAGTTCCCGCATCAGCACCACGACCCTAACCCCTAACCCCAGGAGCAATCACTTAAGCCCGATCGCAAACTTCTTCAGGTATTCATTCGGCTTTGCCGGATCAAAGGCGACTTTGTCGATGAAGGCTTCGGCCGGATACGCCTGTGAGTCGTCGGCTGGAAGATCCTCTGCTTTGACCAATTTCTCGGCGAGCAGCGCGGCAAAAGCGGTGCGGTAGATGTCGCAGCGGAAGGTCTGGGTGGCGATGTCTTGGTACCAGCCGTCGGATTTGCTGGTCGGGATCTGGCCCCAGCGCCGTGCCTGGGTCAGGCCCCACACGGCGTGGCTCTTGAAGGGGAAGGACGCGAAGCGCTTATAGAAGATGTTGAAGTTCTTGGCCTCGCGGCGGTCGCCCTTTTGGTACTGGTAGGTGCCGAGCATGGATTCGGCCAGCACCTCGACGTTGGTGCCGATGTAGGCCTTGTTGGCGAGCATCTCGGCGGCCTTCTTACGATTCTCCGGGCTCTCATCGAGCCACTGGTTGGCGCGGATCAGCGCCTTCACCACCGCCACCAGGGTGTTCGGATACTTGTCCGCCCATTCCTCGGCGACACCGAAGACCTTG
>JBEANX010000334.1:0-3690 GCA_041165245.1 Pseudomonadota bacterium | reverse complement strand
GCGCTTGCTCATCGAAGTGGTGGCCCGTGCTTGCAAGAGCATCGCCATCAGCGTCAACAAGGGTGCCTTGGGCGATGTGCTCGGCACCGCTGGCAGCGAGAACGTGCAAGGTGAAGTTCAGAAGAAGCTGGACATCATCGCCAACGAAGTGCTGATCGAAGCCAACGAATGGGGCGGCCACCTGGCGGGCATGGCCTCTGAAGAGATGGACGACATGCACGCCGTGCCCTTGCACTACCCGCAAGGCGAATACCTGCTGCTGTTTGACCCCCTCGATGGCTCCAGCAACATCGACGTGAACGTCAGCATTGGCACCATCTTCTCGGTGCTCAAGCACAAGGGCGGTGACGTCAGCAACGAGAGCTTCCTGCAATCTGGCAACGAGCAAGTGTGCGCTGGCTACTGCGTGTACGGCCCTCAGACCACCTTGGTGCTGACGGTGGGCCAAGGCGTGGCCATGTTCACGCTGGACCGCGAGCAAGGTGCCTTTGTGCTGACGGCGGACAAGGTGCAGATCCCCGAAGACACGAAGGAATTCGCCATCAACATGTCGAACATGCGCCACTGGGCCGACCCCGTGAAGCGTTACATCGACGAATGCCTGCAGGGCAAAGAAGGCGTGCGTGGCAAGGACTTCAACATGCGCTGGATCGCCTCCATGGTGGCCGACGTGCATCGCATCATCACCCGCGGCGGCATCTTCATGTACCCCTGGGACAAGCGCGAACCGGGCAAGCCCGGCAAGCTGCGCCTGATGTATGAAGCCAACCCCATGAGCTTTTTGATCGAACAAGCGGGTGGTGCCTCGACCAACGGCCTGCAACGCATCATGGACCTTCAACCCGGCGGCCTGCATGAGCGCGTGAGTGTGGTGCTGGGCTCGAAGAACGAAGTTGAGCGTGTGACGGCGTACCACTTGGAAGCCAAGTGACCCCCCTGACCAGCCAGAGGCCCAAAATGTCATGCTAGAATTTTGGGCTTGGACGCCGGTGTAGCTCAGTTGGTAGAGCAGCTCATTCGTAATGAGAAGGTCGAGGGTTCGATTCCTTTCTCCGGCACCAATGAAATCAAGCACTTAGCCTTGGATGACCTCCGGGGCTTTGTTGTTTTTGGGGTCCGTACCTGCGCTGTACCGCCAGTGGTGCATGGTTTCGGGCTTGTTTGCCTTGCTTACAGCCGGTTGAAGAGCTTGGGCAAAATGGGCACCACAAAGCCATGACCACACAAGCCTTGCCCCACCATGCCTGCCCGCTTTGCGGAGGCCCCAACGCTTGCGCCGGCTGCCAGTGGTGACCTGCAAACGCCTTGCTGGTGTCGCCAGGTGGTGTTCACACCCGAGCTGCTGGCCCGAGTGCCAGAAGCGCAGCGGGGGCTGGCCTGCATCTGTTAGAGCTGTGCGCGTCAGGACGCCAAGGCGACTGTCACCGTGCATCGGACGGGTTGAGTCGCTCCCCAGAACGGGGGAGCGAGAGGAGACCTTCACGATCACGCATCGAGCCCCAACAAAACCCAACATCTGGCGTTGGTGCCCTTTGTCGGACTGATCGCCTGGGCCGCCCCAAAACTGGGGAGACCCCCTTCGTGATTTGGTCGCCTCGACTCGATTCAACATGACGAAGGCGGCAAAGTCCTTTGGTAAGCGCGTGGACAACTTCTTTGCCAATGAGGAGACGCTTGCCTACATGGCGGCACTCAAGAAACTCCCTGGAATCCAGGGGAGTTTGTTGTGTGCCACCGTTGGCCGCAATGTGGCACTTGGGCTCACCTAAAGTTGGCTGCGCTCTTTGTTCGATGGTTGCTTCCGGACTTACCGCTTCTGCGGGTAGAGGATGAGGGGAATTCACGGCTTGTTCCGTGCGCTGCTGTCCCTCCGGCCAACCCTTGTGGGGTTGCTTGAGCAAGGCTGCTGGCCCAGGGCAGCGACCAACCTCAGCAAGGCGGCCGAAGTCGCAGCTTTGGGTTGCTCCGAGGACTTTTGGGCTTACTCTCATCAGACATGAAACCCATGCCGCGCCAAAACGGTTCTGACTCATGCGGGGCACACTCAACCTCGATGTACTTGGCGCCGTCGGCCAGCAGGAGATCGATGGCGAAGAGGGCCAACTGCTTGCCTATGCCTTTGCCTCGGTGGTCGGGATGGACCTCCATCAGTGAGATGGATGCACCCTCTGTCATTCGGTGAACCATCACGAACCCCACCGGCATTTCGGCAGACATGACGCAGTACAGGCGGCCCTCGACCTGCGCCTTTGGCAGCATGTGTACGTTGTCGTAGAGCCCGCCACCTGCGCGTGTGTGCTCTTCCAGGAGCCAGGCGCGTATAGCTGCAACGTGATGCTCTTGGGCTTTGATGGTTTCTGTCAGCCCCATCCTGCGTGCAGACCGTGCCCGCAGGCTCGCGGCCTCCTGCGGGGTGTCTGAGATGGCATCCCAGATGCTGGCGAATCGTTGCTTCATGGCTCTGGGCATGATTGGTTCTCAGGCGGCGGTTCTGTGGCCTTCCAGGGCCATGCGTGCAATGAACCCTGAGCGAGTCTCACCGGTGGCACCGGCCAGGGCATCCAGGCGGCGCAGTACGCGACGGGGCAGGCTGATGTTCACGCGCTCCAAGGTGTCATCCAGGGCGGAGGGGTCAACCTTCACCACGGCCCACCCCTTCCACTCCTTGTGCGCTTTACGCAAGGCTTCGATGCCTGAGGGCTGTGGAATGTCTTGCCCGGCATCAATGGCGGTTTCAATCCAAGCCACTATGGCTTCTTCGGTCATGGCCATGGCTTCTTCCAAGGTGTCACCAGCAGAAAAGCAGCCGGGCAGGTCAGGGACGACCACGCCGTAGCCCTTGGGGCTGGATTCGATGGCGATGGGGTAGCGCATGGCAGACCTTAGGCGGCGGCTTGAACCTTGGGTGCCCGCTGCACATTCAGCGGGGTGTCCTTCAGGCGTTGCTCGGTCTGCCACATGTCATGGGCGCTTTGTTCTGCCAGCCACACACGGGCATCGCCTCCGCGCTCTTTGCCCAGCCAAGCCTCAATCCGCAGGGCCATTTCTGGGGAGATGGCAGCGCGGCCATTGAGCACGCGAGACAGCGCCACGCGAGACACGCCAAGCTGCTCGGCGGCCTGGGTGACGTTCAGACCCAGGGCAGGCAGCACGTCATCGCGCAGGGTCAGGCCTGGGTGGGGTGGGTTGAACTGGTGGCGCATGACCGCAGCTCAGTTGTGTACCGGGGCCTGCCGTGTCACCGCCAGGTGAAGGCCTGAGGCGCCAAGCACTGCTAGCAATGTCTTGATGGTTGGATTGCCTCTTGGCGACAGGGCGCGGTAAAGGCTCTCGCGTGGGATGCCCGCACGCTCGGCCACGGCGGCCATGCCCTGAGCTTCGGCAATGTGGCGCAGGGCCGCCAGCAGTGCCGCTTGCCCGCCTGGCTCTCCTGCCTCGTCCAGCGCGGCCGACAAGTAGTCATCTGCAAACGCGGGGTCTGCCTTGAGCATCTCCGCCACGGCTTCGTCGTGCGGGCGGCTTGCAGGGGTCTTGGTGGTTTTCATTTTTGAAGCCTTCGCTGTTGCCAGTCTTTCCAGTGTGTCAGGGCGGTTTCGATGTCAGCCTGTTGTTTGCGTTTGTCGCCACCAGCCAGCAGCAAGATGAACTGTTTACCTGCCTGGGCGTAGTACACGCGGTAGCCAGGTCCCC
>JBEANX010000333.1:0-4470 GCA_041165245.1 Pseudomonadota bacterium | reverse complement strand
CAACCTGTGCACCGGCACCGTCATTGGCGCCGAGGCCCTGGTGCGCTGGGAACACCCTGAGCGTGGCCTGGTGCCGCCCATGAAGTTCATCCCCTTTGCGGAGCAAACCGGCTTTGTGCGGGTGCTCACGGCCTGGATGATCGAGCAATCAGCCCGCATGTGCGCGCAACTGGCCGCCGAAGGCTTTGAGCTCAAGCTCTCGGTGAACCTGTCCACCCGCGATTTGATGGACCAGGACCTGCCCCTCAAAATTGAGCGCGTGCTGGCCGAACACCAGGTGAACCCCGGCTCACTGGTGCTGGAGATCACCGAAAGCGCCATCATGGACGACCCCCAACGCGCCATGCAGACCCTGGAGCGTCTGCACGCCATGGGCATCAAGCTGTCCATCGACGACTTCGGCACTGGTTACTCTTCGCTGGCTTACCTCAAGCGCCTGCCAGTGAACGAGCTCAAGATCGACAAGAGCTTTGTGATGAGCATGGAGAGCGACCTGCAAGACGCCAAGATCGTGCGCTCCACGGTCGATCTGGCCCACAACCTGGGCCTCACCGTGGTGGCCGAGGGCGTGGAAAACGCCAAGTCCTGGAAGCTGCTGGCCGGCTTGAGCTGCGACGAGGCCCAGGGCTACTTCATCGCCCGCCCCATGCCCGCTTCGCAGTTCATCAACTGGGTCAAGCACTGGGTGCCGCCTGACACCACCCACGAGTGGCTGAGCACCGAGTTCGCCGCGATGATCTGAGCGGTTCAGGCCGTGAGCTTTTGCGCCAGGCGGCCATAGGCGGCCTGCTGGTCGGGCGCCAGGCCAGCGCCCGCCGACAAACCACCCCGAGAAGCCGCCTGGGCCTGCACTTCCAGCAGCCGCTGCGCATCGTTCAAGCGCGGCAGCACAGGCCCTGCAAACAGCACACGCCCCTCATGCGCCAGCAGCAAGGTCGGGAAGGTCTCGACATCGATGTCGCCCACCAGGTCAGCCTCATCTTCGATGTCGATCCAGCGGTAGCGGTGGCCTGGCAAGGCGGCCTGCAGCTCGGCAAAGGTCTCGGCATACGCGCCGCAAGTGCCACACCAGGCGGCACACAGGCAGACCACATCAAGGACAGGCTTCGTCATGCCGAAATTGTCACCCATGGGGGCGGATTTCATGCGGGCCCCACGTGCCGAAACTTTGTCCATGACAAGCCATGCCCAGCACAGAGATGTCTGGGCATATGTACGTTTCTTTCAGTTTTCGTCCAGAGCAGTGTCCGGAAAATCATGCACATCTGGCGCCGTCTGCCGACAATCTTTCATCGACGTGTCCAACCCCCTTGAGGAACCTGAGATGAAGACCATCCTGTTGATCGACGACTCGCTGACCATGCTCAAGAGCCTGCAAGCCTCCTTGCAGATCACGGGCTTTCAGGTCGAAACGGCCTGCGACGGCGTCCAGGCGATGAACAAGCTCAAGGCCGGCCTCAAGCCCGACCTGATCATCACCGACATCAACATGCCCAACATGGACGGCCTGACCTTCATCCAGCACGCCCGCCAGATGCTGCGCTTCACGCCCATCCTGGCCCTGACCACCGAGGGCCAGCAGGCCAAGCGCGACCAGGCCAAGAAGCTGGGCGCTACCGGTTGGATGCTCAAGCCTGCCGCCGGGGCCGAACTGATCAAGGTCATCAAACAAGTGTTGCCCGCTGTTCCCGCCTGAGGAGGGCGAGTCATGAGCCTGAACCTGGATTGGTTGACTGCCCGCTTGGCGCCCCACTCGAAAGATGCGAGCAAGGGCCATGGCCGCTCGGTGCAAACGCGCTTGCGCGAGGCCTTTGGCATCCTGACCGGCCAGCTCCAAGCTGCAGAGAGCAGCAGCGCCGAGGCGGTGCTGGCCATGTCCAGCCACATCTCGGCAGTGAACCAGCGCTGCAACGCCCTGCAGGAAGAGCTGACCCTGGCCGCCAACAAATCGCGCAGCTTGGCCCGCGACGCCGCCACGCAAATGGAGCGCCAGCAACACGCCCTGCAGGCCCTGGCCGAGCACGAAGCGCGCTATCAGACGGCCATGAGCACGCATGCCGAACGCATCGGCAGCCTGCTCACGCAGGTTCGATCGCTCGTGCCACTGACCACCGCCATCAGCGACATCGCGCGCCAGACCAACCTGCTGGCACTCAATGCCGCCATCGAGGCCGCTCGCGCAGGCCCCGAGGGCGCGGGCTTCAAGGTGGTGGCGGCCGAAGTGCGCCAGCTCTCGAACCAAACCGCCGAGGCCGCCCGCCAGATCACCGATGGCATCGCAGCCATCAGCACGGTGGAAGAGAGCCTGCACCAAGGTGGCCAGCCCGTGCGCCTGGATTCGGCCTCGCTGGGCGAGCTGGCGGCCGACATCGAGCTCATGGGCGCCACGCCCGGCCAGATCGCCTCTGACCTGTCGCAACTGGCCGACCAGATGGAAACCGACATGCAGGCCATTCGCCTGGAGCTGGTCGAGGCCCTGGGGATGATGCAGTTCCAGGACATCAACCGACAGCTCATCGAGCAGGTCTGCACCAGCCTGGGCAGCATGGACGCCCGGGTGGACGGCTGGCTGCAGGAAGTCTCACACGGGCGCTGGGCCGCCACCGACACCGACACCGACATGAACCACATGCTGGCCGACTGGCAATCACGCTACGTGATGAACGCACAGCGCCAGGTGCACCTGCAAGCCGGCGCCCGCCACAACGCGCCAGGCCAGCACGCACAGGCCAGCGCAGCCGAAGAGCGCCCCATCGAATTGTTTTGATGCGCAAAGCACGCGGGCGAGCATCAAGTTCTGCAGCGCGCAGCCGAAACACAGGGATGATTCAGGAGTGCAGGTAGGCATGCGCAGGGACCCTCCCTCATTGGTTGACCGCAGATCGCACCGCCTGGCGAGGCGCCTGAACGCGCCCACCGTGCCCGCCGAGTTCGAGGACGAAGCCGATGCCATGCACGAAGTGGCCGCCTCCGCTCAGAGCCTTCAAGGCCCCGAGCTGAGCAAACAACTCAACCGCCTCCGCTTTGAACCCTCGCTGGAACAAGCCTTTCAGCAAGAACACCTGCCCAGTCGGCGCCAACATGTGCTGTGGTGCACAGGTTTTGGCGCCCTGACCCTGCTGGTGGGCCTGTTCGACGACGCCAGCCTGCTGCCCGACCTGGCCCCGCTTCTGCAATGGCTGCGCCCCTTGATGGCCGCGATGCTGATGGCCAGCGCGGTGTGGGCCCGCTTCAGCCCCACGCTCACGCCCCGGCGGCTGGAGAGCTTGGTCACCGCACAGGTGGCCAGCGTGGCCGTTTTCGTGCTGTGGGCGTCCACCAGCAGCGAGGCGCCCACGGCCGTCACCCACTCGGTCAGCCTTTTTTTGGTGCTGATCTACAGCGGCGTGGTGGTGTTTCAGCGCTTTGCCCAAGCCGCCCCACTGGGCCTGATCTGCATGGCAGCTTACCCCTTGCTGGTGCAGGCTCACTCGCCAGAGGGCAGCCTCATCCTGGGCGAGAACATCAAGCTGGTGTGGATCGTGGGTTGCCTGAGCCTGCTGGGCAACTATGCGTTTGAGCGCCACGAGCGCCACGTGTTCTGGTTGCGCCAGCAATCGCTGCACCAACGCCTGAACCTGGAAGGCCTGAGGCAGCGCCTCAAACGCCAAAGCTCACTCGACGCCTTGACCGGCCTGTCCAACCGGCGCCACTTCGACGAAACCTTGCGCGAGTGGAGCCAGCGCGACCAGCGCCCCTTGAGCCTGCTCATGGTCGACGTGGACCACTTCAAGGCCTACAACGACCGCCACGGCCACCTCCAGGGCGACCAATGCCTGCGCACCATCTCTGGCTTGCTGGCCGACCACGCCCGCCGCTTGCAAGGCCTGGCCGCCCGCGTCGGCGGGGAAGAATTCGCCATCTTGCTGCCGCACTGCGAGCCCGAAGACGCCCGCTTCATGGCCCAAGCCCTGTGCACCGCCGTGCGCGGCGAAGCCATGGTGCACGCCGCCGAAATCGCCGGGCCTTTTGTGACCATCAGCGTGGGCGTGAGCACCTTGGGGCCGCTGGACAACTTCTCAGGCGCCGAGCTCTATGCCCAGGCCGATGCTGCCCTCTACCAGGCCAAAAGCCGGGGGCGCAACCAGTGCGTGCAGGCCAGCGAGCAGCTGGTCATGCTGACCACCGCCGGCCATGTGCAGACCACCCGGGGCATGGCGCCCCACAACGCCACCGGCCCCGCCTCCGCCTCGGTAGACGCGAGTCGCCCCATGCCCCCACCCGGCTCGGCCCGTCAGGAGGAGCAAGAACTGGCCCTCATCGAAGAGGCCTTGGCACAAGCCACCCACCACCTGGGCCTGCCCGAAGCCTTGCAAGCCCAGCACGAGGCCGCACGGGCCAGCAGCCGCCAGCGGCAATTGATCCTGATGGGCTGCCTGGGCCTGGGCGCCTACACCTTGATGACACTGCGCGCCAGCGCCCTGATCCCCG